>CANJHO010000005.1 GCA_947474165.1 Legionellaceae bacterium | reverse complement strand
TTATGCGGCACAACATCGTAAAACTCCTTTTTCATAGGTCTAATTGTACCTATGAAAAAGTGATAAATCAACAACAAAAAACAAGATATTTTATTTTAATTCATTGGGTTACGATAAACCTAGGTACAATTTTAGCGGGAAATGAGGTATTTAGTGATACATTTTCGAAGGCTGATAACCAAACCATCCTTAATTATCTACAAAGAAAAGAAGATTTAACTCATAGCCATATTAAATTTTTAACACAGAACTTATATGACAGTGTATCTTAGTAGAAACAATTTAACGGTTTAATGTATGGAAAAAATCTTTATTAGTGGTTGCTTAATGGGACAAAAAGTTCGCTATCATGGTGGTGATGAGCTTTGTGATAGTCCTATTATTAAACAATGGCAAATGGAAGGACGGATAATATCGATATGTCCTGAAGTTTCGGCAGGACTTCCTGTTCCAAGGCCCTCGAGTGAAATTGTAGGCGGAACAGGCGAAGACGTTCTTAAAGGAAACGCCCGTGTTATTACCCGTACGGGCATCGATAGAACGGCGGCTTTTACTACAGGCGCAAATAATGCTCTTGCAATAACTCAAATGCACCATATTAAAATGGCAATTCTCAAAAAAAACAGTCCTTCCTGTGGGAACACCACAGTATATGATGGACATTACAGAGGACAACTTATTGATGGCTCAGGAGTCACAGCCACGATACTTAAGATGAATGGTGTTAGAGTATTCAATGAATCAGAATTAAACGAAGCGGTTCAGTTTTTAGAAAGCCTCGAAAACACCGCCAGATAGCTTTTCAAGTTAGTTCAAAAACTTGCGGATCTCAGTAATAAAAACATCAATTTCCTGCTCAGTATTATAATAATGGACAGAAGCCCGTACTAAAGCAGGTATCTGTCTTTTGCCCAAATCTAGTCTGGCATACTCCAGAAGCGATACGGAAACATTAATTTTTTTACTTGCCAGATAATCCTTGATCGCTTCAGGCGATTTTGGGGGGGATGTGAACGTAACAATTCCGCATTGTTTCTCACCCAAGTCGTGCAACTTTATATTATTATTTGCTTGTAATCCTTGTCGCAATTGCTCAGCTAACTTCTGAATTCGTTCCCATATTGTTGAAAGACCAAGATCAAGGGCATACTGAATCGCAACACCAAGCCCAATTTTGGCAGCAATATTCTGCTCCCAAGACTCAAAGCGACGCGCATCTTCCCTCAATATATAATTATTGTCATCCACCCAAGAAGCCGCATGGAGATCAATAAAAGGTGGATTTAACTGATTGATAAGTTCTTTTCTTACATATAAAAAACCTGTACCACGGGGACCTCGTAGGTATTTACGACCGGTAGCACAAAGAAAATCACAGCCAATTACTTTAACATCAATCGGCATTTGCCCGACAGACTGTGTAGCATCAAGAAGATAGGGAATATTGTACTGTTTAGCCATTTTCCCTACTTCTTCTACAGGGTTAATTAAACCACCTTGGGTCGGAACATGGGTAATCGCAATTAACTTAACGTGCTTATCTATTTTATTTTTTAGATCAACCAGATCTAATTGGCCAGCCATATCATTCTGCACAACATCAATCACCACTCCTCTTGTCTTTACCATATGCAAGAACGCCAAGTAATTACTAGCATATTCTGAAACAGAGGTTAGTATTTTATCTCCTTGGCTGAAAGCTAAACTATAAAATGCCATATCCCATGCACGTGTCGCATTTTCAAGAAAAGCAATTTCCTTTGATTCGCAATTGATTAATTGGCCTGCAGCCTCATACAATTTATTTGTTTGCGCTGCTGCTAATTTGGCTGCCTCATATCCGCCTGTGTTTAATTCTAAATCAAGATGGTTTTTGACGGCATCAACTACAGTTTTTGATGATAGCGCAGCGCCAGCATTATTGAAGTGCAAAACATATTTACATCCTGGCGTATCTCTTCTTATTTTATCTAAAATATAAGGGTTCATAAGCAATTCTTCATATTATTCTGATTATGATTGTAGACAGGGCTAATAACCCACTAATAAATGGAGCAGACCGATAATAAATTCAAAATCTTATTTTACCCCTACAAACTCATTCAAAAAACAATCCAATATAATAAACACCATTCTCAACTTTAAATTGAAAAATTCAGTTCAATCACAAATCATGTCGTAATCCGGGGAATCCCTACCCTGAACATCCCGGATTCGTGATTTGACGGTCCCTACGATACCAAACGTCCGCCGTCCTTTGATATAAAGCATATCACGTAATCGAGGCCAAGGGAGTAATGGAACAGTTATGGGAAGCTTCCCATAACTGTTCCATTACTCCCTTGGCCCCCATATAGAACCTTATGAGTATCCCCTTAAAGACTCGACAAATGTTGTTCAACAACATAAGCTGATTTAGTACCTTCTGAAATTTTTTTTAATTCATGTATTACTGATTTCAGTTGAACAGTATCGCCTGAATATTTTAACAATACGGATAAATTCATAAGTCTATGCAAATTTGTAATGCCAGGGGACTGACCAGATAACCACAATAATTGTAATTTTTGGTCTGAAATGTGCTCATCTACTTCTGTGATAGATTTTTTGAGATAATCTTGAACGTCTTGAGTAAGTTCCATAATAGATGTGTGATCACCAATAGACCACCATTTTTCATGGTAAGGTGATAACTCTTCCTTAATTCGTCGTGTCCAATGACAATCTTCAATAGATGGTGGTAACTTAATTTGATTAAAAGTAAAAAAACCAACTAAGACTCGAGAGTAAATGCCCATATTAATTGTAAAAATAACCTTTGAAACATTACTCATTCGACTTTTTTGAAATGCCACTAGCCCGCAATTTCCTTCTTTCAAGCAATAAAAAGAATTTCCCTTCTTTAAATAATTATGATATTTAAAAAAGGGGTTAAGATTATTAATTAACTCTTTGAAAGCATCTTGCGGCTGCATTAATTTTCTCGTTTTGGTTTACGAACGCCGTTGACTACATTGAGGGTGCCTTTTCGGTTAGGTCTGATTAATCGAATAAATCTTGTTTGAGAACGATCTTACCCATGGCTTGCCCAGATTCAAGCCGTGCATGTGCATCAGCTACTTTTGAAAAAGGAAAAATACTATCAATCAATGGGGTAACATATCCAGCATCCACCAGTTGGGATAATTCTGCCAATATTTCACCATGTCGTTGTCTTCCTTTTCCAGTCAGTAGAGGTCCCGGCATAAAAATGACATGCAGGGTTAGTCCTTTTTTATGTAGTGGCGTTAAATCGTAAGTTCCGGTTGAGGAAATAGTGCTCACGATGCCGGCCGCTGCGCACGCCACAAAAGAGTCAGCCAAACTGGGCCCTCCCACTGTATTTATCACCACATCAAAGCCTTTTCCATGGGTGTATTGATTCACATAGTCGACAACTGATTTTTCCCTATAATTAATTCCAAATGCGCCAAGTTCTTTCGCTTTCAGTAATTTCTTAGCTGATGATGCTGTAGCATATACATCCGCTCCCTTCCATTTTGCAAGCTGGATGGCAATATGACCAACACCACCTGTAGCCCCATGAATTAATAGGCTTTGTTTTTCTCTCAAATTGGCACGATCGAATAGGGCTTCCCACGCAGTAATCCCTACCAGAGGCAATGCCGCCGCCTCGACCATTGAAAGTCTTTTAGGTTTATGTGCAATTAAATTTGAATCGACAAGCATATACTCAGCAAGGGCGCCACCATTTCCTTTAAAACCGCCGGCACAACCATAGATATCATCTCCTAATTTAAATTGTTTAACGTTCTCACCAACTTCTACAACCACGCCAGCAACATCACTATGTAAAACTGCTGGAAAGGCAGAAGCAATCGCGTGATGAACGCCGCTTCGAATCTTAGTATCTACTGGATTGACACTGGACGCATCAACACGAATCAACACATGCCCTGGTTCTATTTTTGGTGTGGGGATAACTGCAATTTCAAAAACTTCTGGACCACCAAACTGCCTAATAATTTGTGCTTTCATACAACGATTATCCTTATTTAATTTATATTGTCATGATTCACACCGCATTCCCCTTGTTTAAATTTTGGATTTAATAGAAATGATGAGCCTGGTTGTTTCTAAATAATGGTCATTCAAATCCTATTAATAAATCGCAATATTTTCTATGTGGTTAATTTCATCGGCGGAAAGCTCAAAGTCATTGATATCTAAATCTTCACGCATATGCTGTAGATTCGTCGTACCCGTCAAAGGCAAGATTCCGATATGCAATGCAAAACGAAACGTAATTTGTAAAATTGTTTTAGCATATTTATCTGCCAGCAAGTCCATATATGGGTTTAAAAGGTAGGGCTGATTGGCTGTTAGTAAAGAAAATCCCTGATAAATAATCTTGTGTTTTTTACAAAACGACCTAACCTCTTGATCCCATTGGGTGATAGCGAAGCATCGATTTTGTATAAATGATGGTTTTATAGCGGCCTTGCTGTATAGCGCCTCTACCTGCTGAATGTTTACGTTTGAAATTCCAAGAAAGTTGACTTTTCCCTCATGCATCAACGCTTCCATAGCCTGCCAAATTTCCAAATCTGCATCGATTATTCCTCGTGATAGTGTGGGCCCATGAAGAATATAAGAATCAATATAGTCTGTTTGTAAGTGCGCTAGTGAACTGGCAAAGGATTGCTTAACTTGATTGGTCAATGAATCATACTCATCATAGGGCAAGCGCGAATCTTGACCCTGCATGGACGTAAATTTTGTTTGTAGAAATAAATCAGCGCGTTTTTTGTGACTCGTTTTTAAAAATTTATGAATTGCACAACCAACACCCTCCTCAAAATAATGCTTTCGCTGATTGGCGGTATCAATCCCTCTAAACCCTAACGTTAAAGCCTCCGTCACCAGTCGCTCTGTGTTATCTTCTTTCCAGGCTGTACCGTATAAAATCGGGGGTATCGAGAGCTTATCCATTGATTTACTATGTTGTTCCAGCATCATAATGGCACGCTGCTAAAGTAAGTACCTTTTAAACATATTGTCCCAGATATATTTATCATAATACTCCTTCCATCACGGTTACAGGATGCTTCTCTTTTTATCATTTAATTTTCCAACGTAGTGCTATGAAGATTTTTGGTAAACGTCAATAAGTCTTCAACAACTGTCAGGCACAGCTCATCATAATCATATCCTAGCGCACAATTTTCTTCTTTGATAACTTGCATGATGTGGATTGATGAACGAATATCTTCGGGCAAATCGCTTATGGGAGCAAGGTCTCCTGACCATGAAGTATCGCGTGTTGCTTTATCTGGCCACCGAGAATAGGCTACCCAAATGCCATCATCGCCTTTGTGTAAACAAGATCCTATGGCTCCGCGATGTTTTATAAAATGTTGAGCTATTATATTCCAATGGTACCTATACAGCTCTTCTTGAGATGGTTTTAATTTAAACTTATAAATAACAGCAAACATATGAAATCCCTCTAATGCCTAAGAAAAATGGGGTTAATTAAACACTTACATCAACACCCTAGAAATCCTCAGTGTTTTTCACGGATATTCATCATCATAAAGAATGAATAAAATTACAACTCCAAAACAGGGATGGTAATAATTAAGTATCTCTTTTGAAAATGATGTTTATTTTTTATGATGGAGTTGTGCAATGGGATGTGTTGTAGAGTTTAATGATCCTCGGGTTATATTCGAGTTAAATTACGAACAAAATAAACAAGAAATATTAATTGATATACTTTTAAAATATAGCAACCGTAATCTTGCTAGTATTGCCGAGGCATTAGATGCCCCTTTAGAGTTGTTAATTAAAGTTCATAATGGCTCAAGTTTTTTAAACAAAGAACAAACAGATAAATTGCTGCACTTATTTCTAGTTTTTTTGGCAGGTTAATTCAAATCGTAATTTCCTCTTGATTGAGCACGCATTAAATCAAGACCATTTTACTATTGTATTGTCTGCTCTCCATCAGAAATACTGCCGACGCTCCACCATCACTCCAATGATCACTGCCTCATCCGCTGTTTTCACATTTACTGTCGCCCAAAATTCATTATTTGCTATCAATTGAAATAGACAATCATCCGCTTCCCTGTATTTGCGTAATACCGTTTGATTCTTAGCAGGAAGGAAGACTAAAACATAATCACATGGTTTAGGAGCAGTATCTGCGGCAATCACAATGACGTCGTCCTCATTAAACTCAGGCTTCATGCTGGCATCGTCTAGTTTCACTGCAAATAAGGGCACACCATTTTGTGCTTTATTAAATTCATCCACCATGACTACATTTTCATAGGTAGGAAAATCTCTTGATTCTACTTTTGCTTTGGCAGTTAACGCTTCGTTAAGCGGCACGACCGGAATAAATTGCAATCCTTTGTTTCTAGGTGAAGTGATTTCACCTGATGGGCTATCAGTCAGACACAATAGATAAGATGCTGAAACATGCAATTGTTTTGCAATGAGCAATGCCTCTACTGGGCCAGGACTGCGAGTTCCTTGTTCCCAATTACTGATGCGCTGCGGTGATAAACGCTCCGTTCGTGCAGCCAACTCCTTGACAGTAATTCCTAGCTCTTTACGGGCTTTAATTATTCTGTTGCCAATTTTTTCTCTGATATCCATCACTCACTCAATTTGAAAAAGTTAAAAATACTTATTTACAAGTACACCAAAAGTGTATATTGTTGCAGCTTAACTACACACAAGGTGTATCTATAGGTAGCCAAACAAGCCAATATTTTTTGGATACTAACCGTTGCGTTTCAAATAATAACATAAATTTATTTGTATCAACCATTTTTATTAAGGAAAAACATGCAATTTATGAAGATTAACTACGAGGAGCTGTCCGCGTTAAGCGGTTTACCCCATCTTCAACAACTGCTTTACTTCCGTGGAATTAAACCATTTATCGATTATCGCACAGGGATTGTTGGCATAGAACGAGGAATCAGTTATCAATCCTTAGCAGAAGCGCTTTATGTTGAACCACATCAGGGAATCAAAAGTGGTAGCCCCAGCAAAGATCAAATTCGACGCGCAATAAAAGGGCTTGAAAAATCAGGTCTGTTGCGTATTCAATCTATAGAGTGGAAGCTAGTTTTTCAGTGTTTATTAGCCTCAGCTCACACCCCTAACCAAAATAAAGCCGCCACAAAACAGCACGAAGACCACACCAGTGGGATAAGTCAAAAAAACGATTTAAAATCAATACGTAACGCCACAGATCCTTGCGAGTCGATCGCGACCGAAAATGATAAAGCCGCCATACCTCAAAGTGATAATAATTATTTTATTTTCTTATATCAAAAATTTGAAAAATTCTGGGAACTCTATCCGCTAAAAAAATCCAAACAAAAAACATGGGAGCAATTTCAATCGCTACAACCCACAGAAAAGCTGGTGAGCTGCATTTTTACAGCACTTGAAAAACAAATGTCTGCTCATAGTCAACAAATGGCCCAAGGACAATGGGTACCTGGATGGAAATTCCCTTCCAATTGGCTAGCGCAACATTGTTGGGAAGATGAAATTAATTTAACCACAGATAAGGAAAGCAATCATGCAGGACATCAAAAACGTAATACAGCTACACGGTCTGACGACCCCTTCTGGAATAGCTGCAAAGCTGGAGCAAAATATGTTAGCGCAGAAAGCAATATCTTCGACATTGGCTCATACCGAAAAGCAGATGGAACGCATTGATAAATTGTTTCTTCGTTTAGCTGCGATTTACGGCCATGTATGGCGAAGCTTATACAAAAGCGATCAATTCTTAGCTTTCACCAAAAATGAATGGTTGGAAGGACTGAAGAAATTTGAGGATAACATCCTCGATAAAGCGCTGCTGAGCTACCGAACCAACGGTGAATACCCACCAACACTTCCACAATTTGTTGAATGTTGTAAGGCATGCAGCAAGCAGGGGCAGTATGAAAAATATAGCCTGGCAAGCAAACCGTCCAATCCGAAGATTGCTCGCGAGCATCTCAACCAAATAAAAACCATTTTAAACATGTCATGACGCTGAGGGGAAACAACATGCTAGTACTGAGAAGAAGAGTTGGTGAGGAAATATTGATCAATGATGGTCGGATTCAGGTCAAGGTTTTACATGAACACAAGGGTGTCATTGTTATTGGTATAAATGCGCCTTTGACCATCGATATAGATCGCAAAGAACTTTTTTTAAAAAAACGTAAGCTTGAAAGAATACGGCGAAAAAAACAACTTGCGGCAAAATTGGCTAAGGAGCTGTGGTTGTGAACTCACTTAAAATCTTTAGCATCGCCTCACTTAGCCTCTGCTCTTTGCTAACCGAAGCCGCCAATATGACGCAGATTAACCGCTATGCATCTGTGGAAAATAAACCGCTGCTATCGCAAGTTAATCCGCTACTCACGGTACAACATATTCATTTTCCAAAGAACGTAATAACCGTAGGTGATGCCCTCACCTACTGGATACAACATTCAGGATTTAAGCTTGTAGATGAGGCGCAATTACCATCAGCGTTGAAAGCACTTATGACAGCACCTCTGCCACAGGTTGATCGCACATTGGGGCCTCTCACAGTGCAAGACGGCCTTAGCGTATTAGTAGGTCAGGACGTATTCACACTCATTCAAAATCCCCTAACTCGCACAGTGAATTTCAAGCTTAAACCCACCTATGCGCCCATCAGAGGACATTCTGCATGAAAAAATTCAAATCCTTTTTGCTCTTCCCCGAACATCTAAGGTTATCGGTTTCAATACTCACCTTAACCGCTGGTGTAGGCGCTGTTCTTGCCGTTACCAGCAACGCGCCTCACCTAGATACAAAGCTCATAACAGAAGAACTCAGCGCCTTGGAAACCAACATTGAGTCATTAAAAACCACTGTCAATCACCAGGTGCCCAAAATAGATCTAAACGTCGTGACTCAACAAATGCAGCAATTGTCGCGAGAGTTAAGCGATGTCCAAACCCAAAACGCAAATCATATCAATGAAGCTCTTAATAAAACCGAAGCCTTATTAATCAGTCGACTGGATGCCCTACAAGCACTTGTGCGCCATTTAGAGGAAAAACAAATGCCAGTCCAATTTCTATCCCCAGAACACTTACCGTTTCAAATCTTCAGCCTCGATAGCATTCAAAACATCCCTGTGGCCAGTGTTTATTATGATTTTAAAACCATACCGCTTGAAAAAGGAGATGTGCTCGCTGGATGGCGGATTGTTGGCATCGACTATGGCAAGCAACGGATTGTATTTGAAAACACCCAAAAAGCGCGTGTGCTTATCACTCATGAACATATTGGGTAAGGGAGTTTTCATGCATAAAACAGTCTTGATGAGCGCTTTAGTGATGATAAGTGGGGTAAGTCATGCTGAGTTGAGTATTCCAGGTATTCCAACTCAAGCGCTCAATGCATTGTCTACTACCGACAAAACGCTTGCTAGAACAGGACTATCGATTAATGAAGATGATATCACCAACGATCAAGATGCAAATAAAATCACATTAACAGCAACACAATTGCATGATGCATCTGTCTGGGGACTGAGTATTGATGAAGAAAAACGCTACCTTCAGCTCATGCAAAATAGAAGTGAGATTTATTACAAAGGCCTTCGTCAAACGCCCATTGATATTTTAGGCATCAATGCACGCAACGATGCGGAACGTGAGCATTTTGCAGAACTTTCCGCCCGTCAAGAAGCACAAAAAGTGTCTAAGAATATTGCTTGGAATAATGCTTTTTATAAAGCCTATAACCAGTTATTTAAAGATGTCCCTGTTCTTGGTGAATTTGATCCAAGACCCTACGCTCCTACCAATTATAAGCCCGTAACATTGGTGCCTAGAGATACCTTGTATTGGTTTATTAAGCCAGAGCATGCCATTAAAACAGTACTTCTGCCATTGATTGAAGCCATCCAATCAACACCAACTACAACACTTCATTTGATGCTATTGGGTTCTGATGACGCGGGTATCCAACAATGGGCAAACCTCAACCAGATCCCACTAGAACTCGTGACAAGCGGACAAATTACGTTGAATCACGGCGAGCTATCGTTTGAAGCGATCACACTAAAAGAGAAGCCGACCCCACTATTGTTACTGGCTCGAAATGGTGCCTCCAGTGTCGTTGATTTGGGGAGATTTTAAATGCTGAAATTTGCAGTCATTTTCGGAATATCAATGGTGGTCTTAAGTTATGCCTTGAAAATCGCAGGAACCGTTTTTCTATGACCGAAAAAAGATCAACGCCTGCGCGGGCTACAAGAATGTCGGAAGTTAAACATATCTTCCTGACCCTTCTTATTTTAAGCCTGATGGGTTGGTTCATTCTTATTTGCTTTGCCCTTTTTATTTGGTTTACCGATGGTTTTGATTCAGCCCATCAAGCGATGCAACATCTTTCAGGATTAAAGGTGATTCCTCAGGCAGTTGTTTACGAGCAAGACTTAGAACTTTTAGATGTGATGCGATTCTGGCATCTACTGCCTGCCACAGGCTTTGTGATGATCACCAAGCTCACTCTGTTGGAATCAGCCATCCCATTGTTTTTCTTAAGCATGATGGCAGGCCTCATTGACGGTTTAAATCTACGCGCTATTAGAGCGGCTTGTTTGGGCCGTGAATCTACTTATGTGTTTCATAAATCAGTACCCATTGCTCGAAAAAGCATGTGTTTTGTTTTAGGTCTTTGGTTGTGTCTACCCGTGAGTCTCCCACCAGAGCCGATTTTTGTAAGCTTGGCGATATTACTTGGGTTTGTCACCCGAATGAGCGCCAGTCGATTTAAAAAATATTTGTAAGGAGTATGCATGAAACGATTACTGTTAGCCCTTGGATTTAGCCTTTTATGTGCTAATGCAAGTGCCTCAGAAGAGGAACTCAATAACACGCTGGTTCGCGTCATCAATCAGATGAATGCCATTTTACCCTTACTAGATGAGGCCGAAGATGAGATTAATCCCAAGGCACGCATTCGCTTGCACATCGAAGCCTTTGAAGGCGCAGATGGTATCAAACATCCAGGGCTTCGAGATGATTTAAAAACCATGCGCAATGCTTTGATTGACTACATTAATAAGCCCGCAATTGAGCCCAAAACAGTCAAACCACTCGCTTTAGATTTTGTTGGGAAGTAACGATGAGCATCCCTATTTCTAAAGAATTTGCGACTGCTTTTCGTGAAGCTGGCGGGCAAAGCGTGCTTGCTTACTCTGACCTCATCCGCTTTATCGCCTTAATGTTTGTCATTTTAGCGGTTATTTGGTCCATCCACCATTTTTTAAGCGTTGAAGCTAAAGAGTCCGATGGGTTTATGGGGCGTCTTGGCTCAAGAGCCATCCGGCTTTCCATTGGACTTATGCTTTTTATAATTTTTTTAACTACCTAAGGAATCACTATGAATCGTCTCAATAAACTAACTCGGCGTGCCGCATCAGCATTCATCGCTTTTGCTTACGCCCCAATCACGCTTGCCGCTAGTGATTGGTTTCCCAAAGTACCTGCGGCAGATGACATGAGCGCAGGTGGCAAAAGTGCCATGACCATCACTGCTAATTATGTGAAACAAGGAATGTCACTCATCTTGTTTATTGCATCCGTTAGCATGTTCGTCAAATTCATTTCAACGGTCTCTCATGGGATTGAGGAGGCCAAGAAAAGCGATGGAGGTTCTATTGCCGTATTTGGCACATTTACGGTGATGGCAATCGTGTATTTAGCCATCAGTATTGCGACGGGCTATCTCGGCTACACCATCATCACTAAATTTCAAATATAGGAGGTGCCTCATGAAAGCCCCATCTAGCCGACATTTATCCCATGATTTTCAAGCCTACAAAGGGCTTAGCTTGCGTGAGCTCTTTGTCATTGTGGTGACTATGACCGCAGGCACATGCCTTTTGTTTAGCATCGTGGGATTGATGACCGGCTGGGTGGTGGCGCTCGCCTGCTCAGGATTCCTTTTAGGTTTTATTGTAGCAGTTGCCTTTCTGCCAAAGCCTATCGCGCGATTTAAAGCCGGTAAACCGCATGGGTATCTTATGAAAACATTGACCTTAAAGCTCGTCACATTGGGCTTAAAAAAATCCCCGTACTTGCATCACAAGGGTATTTGGCAGCGCGTCAAACATATCAGGAGAGCGCATGTTTAACTATTGGAAGAAAATTGATGCATTAAACCAAGTTAATCGTCTATTGCTTGCTCTGCTCATGGTTTTATTACTCGTGATTGGTGGTCTATTCGTAGCTCTCCTATCTGCACCTAAGCACATGGAATTTTGGCTTGCCCCTAATCTTGCTGCAAATGGCGGCTTGATGAAGTCAGGTGATGTGCCAGATGAATATGTGCATGGATTTGTCAGTACCCTATTGCCCACATTAAATACTTGGTCTCAATCGGGACTCGCCGATTTCACCCAAAATCTTCAAGGGTTTTACTATTATTTCACCCCTCGCCATCAGCAATTAATGCAAAAAACCCTAACTGCTTTCCAAGAGGCACAACTTTTTAACCGCACGCAAATCGCAAGTCTTTATCGATTCATGGAACCCCATGACATTCAACGGATTGGGAAAGATGCCTGGGAAGTACATGTGGTGCTTCGTATTACCCAACGTTTAAACGATGCAAGCCCCATGGTGATTGCAGACAAAGTGGTGGACTACCACGTGCGCGTGGTCAAAGTAACCACATCCAAACTCCAAAACCCCTTTCAATTAGCGCTGGATGGTTACACTCAGCCTGAAACCTTAGTGCACGATTTATTAGAAGGAGAACACCATGACCTTTAAAAAAGGCATCACTTTATTCATGCTCATTTGCACACCTTTAGCGATGGCAAGTTCCGTTGAGCATTTGGTATGGGATAAAACCCCCATTCGTATCACGCTCCCCTTAAACCAAGAACGCCTTATCCGGTTCCCATTGGCCGTCAGTATTATCGATTCAGAGCTTGATGAAAAAGTAGGCATTGTGAAAGCTCAAGATGCGCTTTATTTCAATGCCCATAAAGCCTTTGCCAATAAGCGACTTGTGGTGCAATTGATGCCTTATGGGGAAGCGATTATTTTGAGTCTTTCGGCAAGCAAGAAGGTAATAACGGCCACACCTATTGAAATAGTCATGGGTGAAAGTAATGAGCCGGATAAACCTACGTCCACCCCATCAACCGATATTAATCCGGTCACGCTCACCCGTTTTGCCATTCAATCGCTCTATTCACCAGAGCGGTTATTGGTGACTCCACCAGAAATTACACGAACGCCCATGCAAACCCATAGACACATCAGCTTGGTTTATGGTGCAAGTATTGCTGCCAAACCTCTGCTCTCATGGCATGCCAATGATTTGTATGTCACTGCCATTGAGCTTAAAAATGAGCTTAATAAACAAGTCATTATTGACCCACGGCAATTACTCGGTAATTGGCAAACTGCGACCTTTTACCCGACCAACACCTTAAGCCCACGAAATCATCAAGCAACCACCACAGTCTTTGTTACTTCAAGTCGTCCTTTTGGAGATGCTCTGCTGGAAAACAAGGGGTTTGTGCGATGAAGAAAAATCTTGGCATCAAAGTATTAAGTGCGGTTGTGGTCGGTGTAGTCGTTCTCATCTTAATGAATCAATGGCATCACGACGCCCCAATCACAGACCGCTCGAATGATACCAACAATTTAAATGCAGCCATTGCGAGTCAATTCAATGACAACATTCGTGATGTCTCAGCGCGCTTGCTAGAAACGCAACACAAAATTCAATCACTGGAGAAGCGGCAACACCCTACCGAATCGGCTTTAAAACCCAACATTCCTTCTGAAATCACAGATGCCATCACTCAATTAAAAGATGAGATAACTAACTTAAAAAGTGCGCAACCCACGTCCAATCCAAGTGATTACCCGGTTGATGGGATACCAAATTCAACCAATCATCACATCCATGATATTGATGCCTTGCTCATGAAGCGCCCGCTTTCCCCACAAGAGAGAACGTATTGGGAAAAGTTAAGTAAGCGACATCCTTCAATCAAGAAATTGGTAGTAAATGAGAAAGAAGAAACAGCAAAAGCAATCCCCTACTACACCATTCCCGCAGGCGCTGATGTAAGTCGTACTACGTTATTGTCAGCGTTAATTGGGGAGGTACCCAGCGATGGCAAATTAATGCAGCCCTTATTTCCTTTTACAGCACTTATCAGCCGTGGTGATTTAATGGCATCTAATGGCATAGCACTGCCAGCTGATATTTTAGGGATGAAAATCAATGGTTATGCCATTGGAGTGGGTTCATTTTTAGATGATATTTCCTGCGTGAGGGCCTACGTCACATCTGCCTTATTCACCTTCCAAGACGGTCATTTTGTAACCGTAGGCACTGAGGAAATGAAAAACACCACCGATTTAGTCAATAACGAATCCCTTGGTTATCTCACCACACCCTTCGGTAACCCCTGTATTCACGGCAAGTATTTCACCAATGCCCCACGTGTATTAGCCGCCATGATGGCAGCTGGAGGCACGCAAGGTTTAGGTAATGCGCTTTCCCAATGGCAAATGACGTCCTTTGAAGGCCCCAATGGGGCCACACAATCGCCCACTGGCTCATTCGGTAAATTTGCCGCAGGAGGTGCGGTTGCAGAAGGAGCGGTCAAAGGGGCCGATTGGTTAGAAAAACGCATCCAAGGCAGTTTTGATATGGTGTTCGTGCCTGCAAGTTTAGCTATTTGCTCTGGCAAAAATTGCCACTACCAACCCAATCACATGTCATTACATATCACCAAAACCATCAAACTAGACAAAAAACTCAACGGGAGAGTCCTCGATTATGGTCAATTACAAACGCACATCCACGATACTAGCCTGCGCTAGTATGCTCATGTTAAGCGCCTGTTCATCACACGTAACCTCCGGTAGCGTGCCTGAAGCGGGTTTAACCGTGAGTCAACTCTATCACCAAAGTTTAGATGAAAGTGCTGAAAGTTGGACCGCGCCTCGCTATCGGGTGAAAGCAATCGATACAGCTAAACCAGGCTATGACGGCTATACGCGAACGGCTGTCAATGAAACAGTAATGCTTTTTAAACCCTTGGATAATCCTAGCATTCCAATGTTTATCTACCCGCATGTGGCTTTAATTGGGGATGAACAATTGTTAAAGCCTGGTTACACCACAGCGTTTTTTCTCTACAAGCAAAACCAATTTGCACTGGCCAGTGAGCGATATTAAATGAGTATTCTTAAGTCTATGGCTGATTGGTTGGTGGGGGAGGCTTCCAACACACCTATTAAAATGGGTGATGTGGCTAAAGGCTATCGACCCAAGGGGCCCTCATTACCAGACCACATAGCTTGCGTTGATTTTTTTGATGAGAAAAATATCTTTTTACTGAATGATGGAGTAAGTGTCGGCAGTGGCTTTGAATTGGGATCACTTGCTGCAGAAGCAGCAACTCCTCTTCACTTACAAAATGTCTTTGAAAAAATTCGTGATACCTTGGCCCATGTTGTGCCCTTACACCAAGATGACCCTTGGGTTATGCAGATGTACGTACAAGATGAGTATTCGCATTCCTCTGTTCTTCAGCACATTGAAAATGCCATTGATCCTGAACACTTAAAAACCGCCTTCACCCAAGACTATCTTGCACGATTAGGCGATCTCTTCACTAAAATGACACGCCCCGAAGGTTTATTCCTCGATCCAAAAACAGACATGCCGTATCGCGCGCGCCTTCGACGCATTCGAGTATTATTTTATCGCCGCTATAACACGCTTAAAACAACGCGCGAAGCATCCATCATTGAACATGAAGAAGTCATCGCACAAATTGCATCCAAATTGCAATCACCAGGGCTCACGCTAAAACGCTTAACGGGGAAAGCCTATTATCATTGGTGGGTCACCTGGTTTAATCCAAAGCCCGCGCTTACCAATGGTGATGTGCAGCAGTTATTACAACAATTTCCTTATCCTGAAAACAATATTCCCGCAGGCTTCATCTTGCCGCAAAATGTATTTTTCACCCATCCAGAAACAGATGACAAAGGCTTTGTCTTTGATGGCATCAAACACCGTGTGCTTTATGTTGACGGCTTAAAAGAAGCGCCTGACATTGGATTGCTATCCCGCGAAAAACCGCAAGCCAATCCCAAACACCGTTATGCGCTACTCGATAAATTGCCTGAAGGGGCTATCTATACGATTCAGGTAACCTTTGCCAGCGATGAAGCACTCGATGCGCATTTAATGCGGATTGAAAAAGGCATCATTGGCACCAGTATTAAACCCTCTGAGGTGCGAGAAGACATTAAAACAGCGCGTGATGAATTAGCTACCGGTAATCGATTATTTTGGGTTAATCAAGCCATTTATTACAAAGCCGCCACAGAAGAGGAAGGTGCGCAAATTGAAAAGGACTTACAAGCGCTTTTTACGGATGCCAAAATGCCATTGATTGCCTCACGGTTTGATGTACATCCAATCAACAGCTACTTAAACGCCCTACCCTTTAATTTTGAACCCCACTTTGCACGCTTTCACTTGCGCTTTGATAGACTGGTGTATGCTTCTGAGCTTGCAGCACTTTTACCTGTCTATGGTCGAAACCAAGGCGCCAAACACCTTCCGTGTTTTACATTTTTTAATCGTCTGGGCGAGCCGGTCTTTTTTGATATCTTGCACCATGATTTTATCAGCCAAAACTCTCATATGGCACTATTTGCTAATTCCGGTGGAGGGAAATCTGTAGCCACCGGTTGGATGATTAACTCACTCATGGCGACTAAAAATGCGCGCATTGTGCTGTTTGAAATGGGAAACTCCTTTGATCGCATCCTCATCCATTGCCGTGAGAAAGGTAAAATCACCAAGCAACTCTTACTAAGCAATCAAAAGGATAAAGCCGTCCCGCTTAATCCTTTTTGTGAAGCCTATAAAGCCATCCCTGAAATCACTGACAATTTAAGTGATGAATTGGCTGAAAAGATGATGGCACTCAAATCCAATTTAGATGAACCAGCAGGCCCTAGTGATGATGATTCACGCAGCTACTTAGCTGAATTATCTTTAGCTTTACGCACCATGATTACCGAAGCCAACGAGCGCGAAGAAAAACGTTTTACCCTGGCTGATGAAACCTTGTTAATTGAAATACTCACCGATGCCATCCTCACCTCCTATCACGCTAATGTACCGCAAATGCTAACAGAGCATGTATTAGCCGCCTTTGCGAGATGCCTGGATATAGAGGAAGTCCCCCGTAAAAAAGATAGAATTCTAGACATGCATGACCGGCTAAAAAGCTATGTCATTAATAGCAATAAGTCGCGTTTTTTTAATGTTCCCACTGAGCCTCTTGGAGAATTTGATATTTTCCATATCGATATCTCAGCCATCAAAGATGATAAAGGTAAGCTAGCCCTGGTGATGGTATCACTGCTGCCACGCATTCTTGCGATGGCTGAAGCGAGCCAACAGGATAACCGCCCCACCTTTCTTTTCCTGGATGAATCGCACATCCAATTTCAAATTCCATCGATTGTAACCAGTGCGCTTTTAATCGCCAAAGTCGCTCGTAAATTGGGCCTTTGGTTAGTCCCTATTACCCAAAATGTCGCCGATATGAACTCAGAAAAGGCCACCAAGATTTTATCGTTAATTGAAACCTGGATTTTATTAGGGGTGGATGAAAAAGAGTTGGCGGATGTCCAAAAGTTCAAGCAATTAACCCCTGAACAAATCGCACTCATTCGTGACATTGATTCAGTCAAGGGATTATATGCCGAAGCCGTACTGTTGGGCTCACGCTACCAAGGCCTCTTTCGCGTCATCCCACCCCGTTACATTTTAGCCCTACTGCTCAATGAAAAATCTGAAAAAGCCGATCGACACCTTTTGGAGAAAACACATGATGTACTTAAAGCCGCTGAATTGGTTGCTGAAAAGATGGAAAACAATACTACCCATTCCAATGACCGCGTTTGTTTTTATGATGATTAGCACAGTGAAGGCAGAAAGTGTGAAACCACCGCACCCTATCAATACTCTTGCGCTCACAGCACGTGTCTTGGAAAAGACCATGCACAATACCCATTATCGCATCATTGGGGCCTGCCTTTGGGCGAAAAAATTTCCCCCGAGCCTTGAGACCGGCCCAAGTATTGAACAGTATTTGCCAGACTTGGTTGTCACCGTTTCAAATCAAGCAGGTGCTAATCCTTGGCAAGAAATAGGGCTGCTATTTGAAAACAAATTAGCCCTCAAAGGCTATCAAACCGCCTTTAGAGAAGCACTAGGTTTACCCTTTGATATAGGCGATGGCACAGGCCAACTCATCCCCCTTCATATGAATGAAGATCGCACCCGCATTGTAAGTGTGTTTGGAAGTCCTGTGGGGTTATATAGCCTTCCTAAGGTTACACACCAACCTGAAACCAGGTTTGCTAAACCCTATTACTCAAGCCTTGCAGATGCCCTGAGCGATAGAACAGAAGCCGGTGAAATGGCCTACATGGCAACCCATCCTCATCTTTTAATAGGCCATGAGATAGGCACATATAACAATCACTGGGGACAAGAAATTCCTCGGTTAATGCGGGTAACCCAACCCTCCCGCTTTCGAGCCTCAGTGGTCGCAGCCATGCATGCTGCTGATATTGTCACCAACCAACAAAGTATGCATGTGGCTATGCCTACAAAAAATGCCTGCGGAGCCAATTGTGTCGTATCCAATGTCATCTATGACCCCAAACAAGAACGCGTGCTTTGGCAAGAAGTTTATCCCAATAATCGCATGATTAAACCAGGCGACCCCTTAGATTTTGGCATCACTGATGATGAAAAAGGCAATGGCAATTACGTCTTTGTTATTTGGCGTAAATACCGCGGCTGCGTGCATCAAGGTGGGAAATTAGTTCATGGATTTCCAAATGTCGGTAAACCACAAAAACGATAAGGTACACATATGAAACCAACACTACTTTTATTATTAATTTCCAATATGGCATCTGCCTCCATCCTGCCCATGCAGTCTGATTACTATTACAAATTGGGTGGAGACTCTGATATATACGTACCCCCCATTAATCGTGACCAAGTGGTCACCATAGGGGGAAACGTTAATACGGGGATGGGCCTTAACTGTAATTTGTTTAATCCTGTGGTTTCTATCACCAATACATTCTTAGATTTAAAGAATTCAGCCAGTGGCATTCCAGCCGGCATCATCGATGGTTTAAAAGGCTCTGTTGCAGGGTATCCTATGTATAAGCTCCAGCAAGCGATGCCCGGTTTATACAATATCCTACAAAATACAGCCTATAACGCACAAAACGAATTTTCTTTGAAAGTGCAAGATTGCCAAGCCGTGAAACAAACCTTAGAAGAAGGCAAGTCACCGGTAACAAGCATTTTATCCGTATCCGATAGCCAAGGCTGGATAGATGCCGTCAGTCGTACACGGCAAGGCGAGCCCGTTGATATCACTAAAACTGCCAAAGATATTGCTAAAAATGGAGATGACTATGGTTTGCCATGGGTGCATCGCTCAGAAGGCAATTCAGGTGGCAGATTACAAAAGCCTATCCAAGTGATTAATGATGTGGTGATTGCTGGCTATAACCTTTTATTAACCCCTTCACGAACACTGGATAATATTAACCCGCCTGATGCAACTGCCGCAAAATCCAGTCATTTTGTAAGTTTCTGGCCAAAGCCCACGGATGCGGCTCTTTGGGCAGTCTTGGTTTTAGGCGATATTCAAGTCAGTCATAAAAAAGATACCGATTCACGCAAGGCTAAAGCCGGTGTGGGGCTAGCCACCTTATTACAAAGCTGTCCTAAAACTGCCAGTAGTAAAACGTGTGCCGTTAATGTTGCCAATTACGTCTGGCAATTAGTAGACAGAAAAATCCCCTTAATAGAGGCCAATCTTAGGAAACTCGCTGCATCAAATATCCTTATCACAGATGACATCATCTTAAGCATCCAGCGCATGCCTCGAGAGCAACAAGTCTTAACGGTTGCCAAATTAAGTGAGGAAATCGCCATTCAAAATTTGCTGGATGAAGCGATGATGCTGCGCCGCCTCTTACAAGCTGGGAGCCAAATCCAAGAAGTACAAAACTTAAAGCCTGCACGCACCATGGTCAGTATTGCCTTAAAAAAACTTGACCATGACATTCATGCACTTTCATTTGAAAGTGAGATGCGTAGAAAAATGATGGGGCAAACCCTAGGCCTCATTATGAAGTTACGTGCCCAAGATATGGCCAATAGCACCCCAGGTGAAGACCATGAACAAAGCCTTATTAAAAACGGTGCCGTCTATCGAAGTGGAGAAACCAAATGATTGTATTTAACCCGCTGAGTCTTTACACCACCTATCTAGGTTGGCAACATTATGACGTACTCTTTGATGCCTTATGGCAAACAGGACTTTTGTATGTGGGATTTCTTGTCATAGGCTTTCGTTTCTTAAAAAACGTGCTGGCACCCGCAGGCTCAACCCAGCAGGCGACCGATTATGCACTGAATCATTTTCTTTATGAACTCGCTATCACCATTTTAATCTGCAGCCTATTTGTCTACCCCTGCGTGCCATTAGAGCAAAAAGGCCTATCGTTTAAGCCGCTTTGCTCCATGAAGAAAAATGACAACCTTCATACCTCCACCATCAAAGACAGTGGCACGACTTATGATGAATCCTTTGCTGACCTGCTCACCAATCAAGTCAAAATCCCGATTGGATTTTCCATTCTACAAAATTACATTTCAAGCCTTACCTATGGGCTCATGAAGGTCACGGGTTGCACCGATAGCTTGCACGCCATTCAAGGGGATTTAGTCTCAACGTACATTCCAACTGATTTACGCCAACAAGCCTTGCAGTTTCACAAGCAATGCTTCATTGAAGCCCGCAACACCTATTTAAATGAACCCCACGATGAGGCCGAAACCAAACGGATAGAAACCATCTTAAAACGTCACGGCGGAGAAGATGATTTAAATTGGATGGGCTCAAAAACCTTTAGAACGTTGTATTACACCAAAATGACCGCTCGTGAACCAGTACCAGGATTTCCCTTTGAAAACTACCCAAGCTCCAATTTTCAAGCGGCCAAAGACGACCCCACCGTCAAAACCCACATGCCCATCAACGGGTATCCAACGTGTAATCAATGGTGGAAAAAGATTCGCTCAGATTTAGTCAAGGCTTCCGAGAAAGCAAGCTACTTCGACAAACACATCGGCAGAATCGATGTAGCCAATCGGGTATACGAATACAAAACCAAACACAGGCTAGCCTGGAATTCAGATATTACCCCAGAAGATTACATCGCAAAAATACTGTTACAAGACAGTCGCGACATGCAAATTAATAGCGCTCAATCCCTCATTGATCCAACGAATAATGCTGTAGGTACAGTGCTTTCACGCGGCTTAGTCAATGCTACTCAATCCTTAAAATCATGGACTACAACACCACTTAAACGTGAAGCTACCTTGCAAACACTCCCGGTCATGCATGCGTTTTTTTATTTCTTCCTCATTATTTTCACACCTATAGTGCTCGCCTTAAGCGGCTATAGCCCACGTGCATTAGGTAGCATCTGTGGTTTATTTATCGTCACTATATTACTGCAATATATTTGGCATCTGGTGGGATTTGTGGAAAAAAGCGTACTCGACCCCATGGGTGAGAATGAAACGGTGGCAGCCATGAGGAACATGGCGGTACTTTTTTACATCATAGCCCCAGGTTTATTGCTTAAATTATCAAGTCATTTTGGTGGAGAGGCAGGCGTAGGACTTGCCGGATTACTCACCGCATCAAACCAGGCAGCAAACGAAAGCGCTGAATCAAGCGCCCAGATGGTTAAATCAAGCGTTAGAATGTTAGGGAAATAACATGATAAAAAAATTATTTAGGTCGAGTGGCTATCAGAAATTCATCCAACGAAATATCGCCTTTTTCATACAGCTCATGTGCTTCAAGCGCGCCATAAATAGAAGTTTTCTTTTTCATAGGAGTAAACGAGGTATCACAAACCACTTCTATGGCCATCAGCAACAACCTCAACAACATTTTTCCGACACTCAATATAATATCCATGAGGACTCATCCCAATGTTAAAAAAATACGCTCAATATTCTATTATAGGCATAATTCAACTGGCAGCAATAGCCATCTTACTGCTATTAATTGCGCCCCTACTTCTTAAAAACACAAACACCCTAAGTCGCTGGCACGAATGTCTTATACACTTCCGAATCTTGTTTTTCTTAAGCCATAGCCTATTTTATATCGCTCTTTATTATTCCTGGCCACGGATTTTTCAATACCTAGCTAATCGCCAATCAAATCACCCCACAGTAGAGCAAATCCGCATTGCCATGCACGCAAGAAACTATCTCATCGGCACATTTTTATTGTTCGAAATACTGAATTTAGTGAGATAACAAAATGCGTCAATACCCTGTTGAAAATTTATTGCGAGAAGCCACGGAAATTTATTCAGCAATAACCCTATTATCGCTTGCGACCCTCACATGGTCTATCCCCAGCCTACTATTGCTAACCAACAGCATGGGAAATTATTCCACATTAGGCTTAAGTGCCTTAGGCAGCTATCGCGCTTTACAAGCCTATCGAATCAAACGGTATCATCAACGATTGTTGAGAATGCCCTACTATGCCATGTCCACCGTTGAAGTACCGCTATCCAAACGATGGCTTTTTGTAGGGCGTGGTTTTCGTTGGCTACCCAGACACACGCAACGTTTGCATCAAATCAAACAAGTGCAAAATGAGTCTTTTCTACAGCGAAGCAAGTTCACGCAGGCAGTTACACATTATTGTAATCACCACAAATCAACACGATTAGCTAAACTATTTCGCCTGCCTCCTGATGTGGGTGGACAATCCTACCTTCATGGTTTAGGAGATGAAGACAAACCCATCTTCATACCCCAAAGTGTTCGTGCAGGCCATACCTTTGTTGTAGGCACAACCCGTGTAGGGAAAACACGATTAGCAAGCCTTCTCATTAACCAAGACATTCGAAACGGCGATGCTATTATTGTGGTTGACCCCAAAGGTGATCTTGAACTAGTGCGAGACATGTATTCCGCATGCCGTGCCGCCAATCGTTTAGACGATTTTCGCATCGTGCATTTAGGTTTCCCCGAATTATCAGCTCACTACAACCCACTCAAGAATTACGATCAGGTTAGCGAAGTAGCCACCAGCATCACGGATGCAATAGCCGCCGAAGGCGAAGGCAAACAATTCGCCGCATTCGCCTGGAAGTACGTCAACATCGTCGCCATCTGCCTTGAGGAAATGCAAGAATCCATTACCTACAAATCAATCGCCTTTTATATCAGCCGGCTTGATCAATTATTAATGGCCTACGCGGATACGATACTCCCACAACGCTTCCCCGATTATCATGACAAAATTGAACTAATCATCGCAAGTGATTGCCGCATTGATAAGTATGGTCGCAGCAATCCACCGATGGATCGCGCTAAAGCTGTGGCTCATTACCTTAAAGAACACATCACCAATACCATCACATCAGGCAATGTAGAAAGCTTACATGATCAAATCTTAATTGATCTCTTTGATGCGGCAACCCTTGATAAACACTATTACGACAAAATAACTGCAAGTGTTGGCCCAGTCCTATCTGAAATCAACAAAAGCAACGCATCCAGCACGTTTTCCTTTCATAAGTCCTCACGTGAAATTGAACTAATGGATGTGATTAAACAAAAGAAAGTCGTGTATATCGGTCTTGATAGCCTAACCAATCCGAATGTTGCCCAAGCAGTAGGCAAGGCTTTCCTATCCGACCTAGTTTCCACAGCCGGGAAAATCTATAAAGAAAGCAACGCGAACTACCGATTAAATTTACACTGCGATGAGCTCTCGGAAATTATTCAAGACTCATTTGTAAAAATCCTCAATAAAGCAGGCGGTGCTGGATTTCAAGTCACAGCGTACGCGCAAACCAAACAAGATTTAGAAGTAGCGCTTGGATCACGCGCCATGGCCGAAGTCACAGAAGGTAATTTAAACACATTGATTATCCTGCGCGTCAAAAATGAAGAAACAGCCAATCTACTAATAAAAATCCTACCCCAAGTTGGGGTTGTCGGGCATACCCAAGTATCAATGGTCAACGACACCCCACATGGCGAAGATGGGGTTTATTTCAATACCACCAACGAAGATCGCGTACAAACCAGTGCCGTTCCAATGATTGAGGTGAATGACATTATTTCGCTCCCCAAAGGCCAAGCGTTTGTACTGGTAAATGGTGGTGAGCTTTATAAGGTACGTATTCCATTACCGATAAATGACGGCTTAGCGCCAAAGGATATTATGAACGTGATACGCAAAATTAATCAACTTTCCCCTGAGGAAACACAAATAACCATTGGAGCATCAACATCATGAAAGCAAGCATTGAGTTATCCTTACAAACCCGCGAGGTGTACCAACTATTTAAACGAAAAATTAACGGGGACAGGCTGTTTATAGACGCTATTCTACGTAAATTCAATATCGTTATTAATCGATGCAATCAACAGGATCCTGAGGCGTTAATAGCCTACCAACAAATTGAACAAAAAATTCAGGAACTCACCAAACAATTTACAACTGAAACCAAACAATTTGAACTGCTTCTGTCCAAGAAAAATAATTTTGATAGTGGAAAGATCCATTTCGTTATTCAGTTTCGACCATCGATAATCGTGAGTAATTCATTGTCTATACAATTAGTTGGGCTCATTGATATTTATGACAAGCTTGTTTCCCAGTTAAAACTTATGAATCTAGCTGGATTCTTTGAGGAAACCCAGGACTATTTTGCTAATATAAAGCGAATTCAAAAAATATTTAACCAGACCGCTAGTAGTCTGATTAATCAGGCATTGACTTTGCGGACACCCTACTAAAATGATGTACGGTCCATAGATTAGGCATTGGTCGGTCCGCATTACATAAAGGTATCCTTATGTAATGGGATGCATTGCTTACATGCCGGGTTTTCTTCACCTTTCAGAAATGTGTTAAAAAATTGAACCAAATAATGGATTGATCCAATCTGCTGCAGCCTCAAAGGATTATAATTTTCTCATGAAATTGATATAAACTGCTTCGATGGCCGACACTAATAACGGTTACATGGGGTAAATACTTTCGTATATTTAGGTAAATTTTGGACTCTTTTTCTTCATCAAGACCAGAAGTTGACTCATCTAAACAAATAATATCTGGCTTATATAGAAATATTCGACCAAAAGCTAATAACTGTTGTTCTCCAAGTGATAACGTATGTGACCAATTTTTCACTACATTCAATTGATCTTTGAATTTATGTAAGAGACATCGTTCAAGCACTTTATTTAAGTAAACCTCATCAAAAGAATCATTATTTGGATAGAGTAAAGCTTCTTTTAAAGAGCCCAATGGTAAGTACGGTTTTTGAGGTAAAAATATCAAGCTTGTATTTTGAGGTAGTTGTATCTCCCCTGATCCACATACCCAAATACCGGCTATTGCACGCAATAATATGCTTTTACCATGCCCAGAAGGCCCACATATTAAGGTTGAGGTATCTCTATTTATAACAAGATTTATGTCTTCTAAGATTATTTTCCCGTGAGGAGTCGCTAGGTTTAAATGTTGAATAATAATATCGTTAATCTTCTTGTTTTTTAAAATAATAATGTCTTTATTTATGTCTTGTAGTGAGTCCATCATTTCATTAAATTTTCATGCAAATTTGAAGTTAGACATCCTGTTATGATTAATTATAGTTATGTCCAATTATAGCACATACATAAATTGTCAAGTGGACCCAACAGGTATGCGTCAAAAGTGAATGTATTTATTTTGTGCTTTATTTTTGTGCTATAATAGCTACAATACAATCAATAATGGAAAACCATGGCTTGGACAAAAAAAGGCAATTTTAGTACAGTTTTTCACACTTCTCACGGAACAAGATTAAATCGTACGTGTGATTATGAAAACTCTGCGCCAATAAACATCAGTGAATTCTCATTAGCTGGATACAGTGACGGAGATTATATGATTGTAGCCACAGCTCCTAATGATGCGACCTATAAGCGATTAGTAGAGCAAATGTTAAGAGCCGGTTTTCCAAAACCTGATTTTGCGAGTAAGCATTTAAAAAATGTATCATTAGTTACTTCAGATCCTGCATTGATTGCCAGTTTCCTATTAGCAGTAAAGGAAGTTGCACCTGAATTAGCAGAGATTGAAGCAGAGGTTTGTCAATCATTAGGCGTTAATTTATCAGCAAGGGCCGTTGTGCCAACTTGGCATCGATTAGGGGATTTTACTACACGCCACTCTATGGGGGTCCCTCTAAATCGACAAGTCCTTTATAGAACCGGCGTACCTGGCGCAGCTATGCACGAATTCGCACTATATGGATATGAAGATCGTAGTTGTTTATTTGAGATTAATCTCGTAGGTAGGGCTTCATCTGATTTAAAACAAGCACTTATTGCGACCGGTTTACCCCTACAATTTTCAGATCATAGTGAAAATATACAGTTCCGCTTTAATCCGTCTACTGTGGCCGATTTCAATCGACTACTTTCAATTATCAGTCAGCATAGCCCTCATTTTAATGAAATTTGTGATGATTTTAAGCAACATGTGATTCCTGTTATTACCGCCCCTATTGCAGCCTCTGCTAGAGCCAGGCTTTTTCAGGGAGAATCGGCCGCGACAGCCGCTCAGCTCTCTGCAGGAACAAATGATGCAAAATTGACTGAGATAGGATTTAATCAGGATATTCCCCCTGAATATTGTTGCTCTTTAAGCCTCGCAATTATGACCGAGCCTGTTTATGTAAGAGGGTTAGAGCAATATCAATTTGAAAAATCCTGGATCCTCCGTCATTTAGCCACATCAAGCACCCATCCATTTACAAGACAACCACTTACACAGGCTGATCTTGTTCCAAACGATACACTGAGAGCTGCAATAACAACATTTATGGATAATGCAATACATGAGCATCAGGAACAGAAAACCCCAGGAAAATAAGGTGGTCCTATTACGATGATGACATACAGCTCCCTTTGGATGATGATAAATCAAATAGGAGTAATCAAAATGGACCAAACATACAGTAAAAAGGCGATGAAAAAGAGACAACTCAAAATGATGAGCTTAATAATGAAGGTGAAAAAAGTGATGACGAAGAAATTGCCAGCGATACTTCCAGTCAACCTATAAATCTTTCTTTAAAAATAGACAGCTACTACCACAAATATAGCCTGGCCGCTCAAAGTCAATTTCATAGCCGAGCGTCTTATAAAAATTTACGGCGCCTTGAAAACTCATTGTTTGGACGACAGCAATCCGACAGCCTTCTGATTTACCAAGTTCATGTACTTGAGCCATTAGTTTGTGCCCTAATCCTTGTTTTCTAAAGTGCGGATCAACCCATAATTGGGCTGTATAAATTTCACCATAAATAACAAGGCCAGTTGCTCCAGCAATGATTATCTTTTTATCATCACGAATGAAAAATGCGAAAGGATGCGCCGCTCCATACTCTGGAGTTTCGGCATTGATTTTTTGAGTTAGAAAATCAATATCCTTATTGCAAGGTGTGAGTGTTTTTTCAATCTGTTCAATTGATGACATAAACGGAAGCGATCCAATTAAGTGTTGCTATTGTAACATAAGCTGGGTGCTGTATTGCGATAATATAAAGTGGGATTTAATCATTTAAATAAACCAGAGTAAATCATAGAATGATTTGTTGTAATAATTTTTTGCCCTATTTAGATAGGTCCGGGGATCTGGAACAAAATTTAGGGAAAATAAGAGCTATTCTCAGCTAGTTTGTTTAATCACATTACTCTTAAAAATCACTTTTTTCGTCCAAAAAGCCGCGCCTATATTACGTATCACCTAACGCAGTCAGGTGGAATTATATTTCATAGTGTGTTAAATTTACGCATTAATGAATTCAAAGCAATTATTTATTTTAAGGGGTAGAAATTATGGGAGTGGAGCGGTGGACGCATATTGAATTAGCAAATTTAGGTATAGATCACCATATGTACTTAAATCCTGCTGTAAGGTGGGAGGATTTTTGTTATTACGTTATACGCTACGGGATAATAGTTGACGGAACGCCTGTTCACTGGGATTTAAAACAAATCAATAGTATGAGTGGAGATATACGAAAAAATCATATTATCAAATTACAAAAAGAATTGGACTCTTACGATTTACATGGACGTTACACAATATTTGTTCAGGAACCAAGCACTAGAGCGTGGTGGGATAAGCGTGGGAAATACTTAGCCGATCTTCTCTTAAATATTCAGCCCGTTATCTCAGACCAAAGTTCCGCACAACAAACAATCACTCAACAAGCGGCACAACGTGCTCGACCAGTTAGTGTCTCCCGCGCTGGTCGAGCTACGGCAGCACTTAATACAGCGCTACAAGCAGCCGCCCAACAAGCTACTGCCGCTGCAGAATCGGCTCGATTGGCAGCCGTAGAAGCAGCCCGATTAGCCGCCATAGAAGCGGCAGCGCAAGCAGAAGCTGAACGTTTGGCTCGAGAATCAGCACGATTAGCCGCAGAAGCAGATCTCGCTCGGCGTGTGGCGGATGCGGCAGGTCAACGTGTGCAACGAGTGACTACTCAACAACAAGAAATCAAAACAGCAATACGAGAAGTAGAGCAATTGCTGGTGCAATTAGTAGCCGAAGAGCCTAAGACCCAAGATGCAATTAAAGTTGCTACTGACTCTATAACTCAAAAAAAAGAACAACGAGTTGCTTTACAAGAAAAAATGCAGCAAGAAGAAGCTCAAAATATGCGTCAATACCCACATTACACACCCGCGGATATACCTGGCCATACTAATGCTCCAGATATGGCTGCTCGCGCAGCAGTAAGTCATGCAAGAACGAAGCTTGCTGCTGAAATAGATATTCAACAGGCAGAACAAGAAATAGCTCAAATAGCAAAACAACGCCTTGCAGTGTTGGCAGAAGCGGACCGTGCAGTAGCGGTTGTCGTGCAACAAGCAACTCAAGAAGCAGCTCAGTTAAGCAAGAAAGTAGCTGAAGCGCAAGAAGTGGCACAAATAGCGGCTACGCTCGTGAGTAGAGTTGCAGCTCGTATAACACCAGCCTACCAAGCTCAGGTGCAAGCTAGCGCGCAACTAGTTGCTCAACAAACAGAAGTTCAAGTGGTAGCACAACTAGATAAGACTCCTGCGGACAGCGCGTTGAAATCAGCAGTCGATAGTGTAACTGAAGTAGGCGTTCGTCTAACAGCGGTCCAAAAAAAATGTCAAGAAGCAAAGCAAGAGCCTATACGACTAGCGGCAGAAGAGGTTGAAGCAGAACGCGCTGCAGAAGAGGCTGCTCAGTTTAGTGTTAAATTGCATGCCAAAGCGGTAGCTACAGGCGGTGCGTATTACCCCTTCTATCAAAAAATTTATGTAGCCATCCATAGTTCACTGGTTTACCTACGAACACTAGAGACTTTTATTCAAGAAAACCTTATAAAGAAAGCACAAAACCAACATGCTGATAATCCAGTCGCCGTTGCACAAGCGGCTCTAATGCTCACTAAACTCGCAGACATGAAACAAAAAATGCGAGAAACTCATTCAGCAATGTATCAAAGCGATACTCAAGGAACACCGGAGTTTCACCAAATTGGTGTGGCTTATAGATCGGCAACACACCTATATAATGCGGCATTAGCAAGCGCTTACCAAGCAGCTGTTCAACTCAACGCTGAAAAAGTGGCTCAACAGGCTGCAGAAGAAGTAAGTCAATTAACAACCAAATTAGCTGAAACACAAGCGGTTTCCGCACGGGCGGTTATTGTTGACATTCAGCAGGCTTTTGCTAAACGTATTGCCGAAATATCCGTAGCTCTCACCGCTGCGAGAGAACGCGCGCAAGAAGCTGCGGAAGAAGTTACACGGGTAGTTGCCCAAGAAGCAGAAGCTCAACGCGTAGCTGAATCATACGTAGAGGCATTTTTAAAAAATCCATCAGTTACCAGGCAGAAACAGAGAAAAACTGCTCAAGAGTGGGATGTAATACTATCAACTTTACGAGCAGAACAGTATTTAGGAACACTACTAAATCTCCTTCACGAAGAAAGTCATGTTGAAGAGGAGCGTCTAATTAAAGAAGAGTCTTTAGCGGAAGAAAAACGTAAACAGGAAGCAAGTGCTGCTATGAATGCCGCATCTGCTTCCGCTCAACAAACATCAAATACGCAAGCTGCCAATGCGCCCGGAGCAGCCCAGCTATCCTTAAAATCGGTTGAGTTGCTATTGAAATGTTGCTTTGATGCACTTACCTCGGATGAGTTTGCTATTGCTTTCACTGATCCGGCAATAAACTCAACTACCTATCTTTTACTTTTGGATATCTTAGCTACTACATGCACTCGTGTTCCTGTCGAACAGAATCCCCATCAGATACAGAAACAGAAAGAACAATCTTTGTTGTGTGCACAGCGGTTTTTCAGTAATCCCGATAACAGCAAAAACTCACTGGCGCGTTTGGCTGAACTCTTCAACCCTAGCGCTAATGTTTCCCTACCAGCGGTGTCTGACTTTAAAACGCTTGATACCGCTTTTGATTTGGCTAAGCCCGCCTTGCAGACAGCTAAGCAAGCATTAAGCTGTCTTGGTAATAAAGCTCGAGAGGCCAAGAGAAAGAATAAGTCCTTTCAGGAATTTTTTAAGACCACTTCTAAGGCTATGGATCATGGCAAGTTGGTGAGTACCGCACAGGACACTGAATTTGCAGCAGGCATTTTGAATGTTGGAGCGAACGCCCCGCATATCGATTTGGCCGCGCTTCCTGCAGCAATTCGTGCAAAAATTACCGCATTGGGAGCCTCTAATGCACAAGATACTGTTCAACAAACGATGTCAATTTGAGGAATCATGATTTCATTTTTTCTGTTTTATCACTTAACCCAGTTAGGTGATGTGACAAAATATGATGTGTTATCTTTGCGCATTATAAAATTCAAATCAATTATTTTAAGGGGCAGATGTTATGGGAAATGGTATGAGTGGTTTTGATGGTACTGGGAAGCTGTCTTTTAACAGCAGCGGCACTTGGTCAGGTGGCGGCGGCGGGAGCTGGGGCGATCCAATAGATTTTATTAGGCCTATATTAGATCAAGAAACAGCGGCAGAACAAATAGTTAGAATTGAGCAACTCCAAGAGTTATCACGTAAACACTCTGGTTCTGATGGAAAATATGAAAAATATGACAAATTTTTATCAGATCGTCTGACATTAGCTCGTCAAAAAATAGCGGCAGAACAAGCAGCGGTTCAGCTCGCGGCTCACGAAGCAGCACAACGTGAAGCTCAAATAGTAGCACAACGTAATGCTCAAGCATTGGAACAACAACGAGCAGCGACACAACGCGCGGCTCACGAAGCAGTTCTGTGTGCAGCCCAAGAGGATCAAGTAGCATCAGAAGCAAAACGTGTGGCGGAAATACCCGAAATAGCGCAAAGACCGATGAGAGGGGCAGAAGGAGACGTGAATCGTGAAGTAGCCAATTTTCTCTCTCAAAAATCACACCAAGTAAATGCTGAGAACCGTCTTAAGGAGTGGGAGGGTAGAGTATTGCATATGCATTATGAATTTGCAGCTGAATGTCGTCTCAACAAACCACGGCTCACTGCTCTAGTGACTAACGAACAAGCTATTGTTGAGAAAATTGTAGATGCATTGGAACCTCTATATGAAGTAGCAAGACAAACAGCAGTTCGACAATTAGAGGTAAAAGCAGCGGAACGCGTTGATAATGCGTCATTGAAGGTAGAAGCTGCTGAGCGATTAATTGAAGAAAAAACCAAACAAATGGCGGTCGAAAAAGCGCTTGTCATTGTCGTTCACGATGCGGCGATACGTGTGGGTGAAATAGATGCAAGGATCGCCTGTGAAAAAGAAGCACAAAAGCTAGGCATCGTTCAATATATGGCGGACAAACACCTTAATCCAATGCTTGCAGTTGTTGAAGATAATGCACGAAAAACAGCTTATGAAAAAACGGTACAATACGTGGCTTGGGCAGTAGCAAAGATAGAATGCATGGCAGAAAAAATAGCATGGGCAGAAAGTATAGTTATAGAGGCGCGAGTAAGAGTTGAATGTGAGAAATTAAAAATGGAAGCGGCTACTCAACGTCTAAGCACACTCATAGCGGAACGAGCGCCTGAAATTGCAATCTATCACGCTACAAGACCTGCTCAAAGAACAGTTGCTCTTGCAGCTGCAAGAGCAACTGTGGTACATGCCGAAGCACGTGCAAGGTCCTGGGAGGCAACTGTTCACTACCATAATTTAGTGGGGACAGCTCAACCCGAGCATATAATCGGGTTGCAGGCGGCTCGAGCGTATGTAGAGACATCTCGAGCTCAAGAACAACGTCTAATTCAAGAGGATCCCTATCTAGGCTCAGAAGAATATTGGGATGCTCAAAAAATAGCACGGAAAGAAAGGGAGCAGCGCATAGACAAGGAGGCGGTACAAAAATCAGACGAAATGGCAAGTAAGATAGCAAAAGAATTGGAAAGTCTACAAAAAGGAGAGCAACGCGACGCTCAACAAGCGCAGGCTTTTCGCCTCCCCGCTGAAAAACGAGCGCGTAAAATAGAATTTCTGGAAGCTGTAGCGCAACATAAAGTAGCAGTAGAAGCTGCTGAAGCTGAAGATAGCGCACTCCAAGCAAAGGCTTGTTTAGAAGCAGACCGATTAGCAAAGCAAAAGGTAGATGAAAAGCAAGCTAAAGTTGAAGCGCAACCAGTACAGGGTGCAAGTCCTTCCTTAAAATCACTTGAATTGATATTGAAAGTTTGCTTTGATGCACTTACCTCGGATGAGTTTGCTATTGCTCTCACTGATCCTGCAATAAACTCAGCTACCTGTCTTTTATTTTTGGATATCTTAGCTACTGCGTGTACTCGTGTGCCAGTAGAACAGAATCCCCATCAGATACAGAAACAGAAAGAACAATCTTTGTTGTGTGCACAGCGGTTTTTCAGTAATCCCGATAATAGCAAAAACTCATTGACGCGGTTGGCCGAGTTATTCAACCCTAGCGCTAATGGTTCTCCACAAGCGGCGGCTGACCCTAAAACGCTTGATACCGCTTTTGATTTGGCTAAGCCCGCCTTGCAGACAGCTAAGCAAGCATTAAGCTGCCTTGGTAATAAAGCACGAGAGGCCAAGAGAAAGAATAAGTCCTTTCAGGAATTTTTTAAGACCACTTCTAAGGCTATGGATCATGGCAAGCTTGTGAGTAGCGCTCAGGATGCTGAATTTGCTGCAGGTATTTTGAATGTTGAAGCAAATGCCCAGCATATCGATTTGGCCGCGCTTCCCGCAGCAATTCGTGCAAGAATCATCGCATTGGGAGCCTCTAATGCACAAGATACTGTTCAACAAACGATGTCAATTTGAGGAATAATGTAACTGGGTACGTCATCTGAGAGGAGCGTGCGACGAGGGATCTCCTGGACTTAAGGTATGTACACATATTGAATTAATTACCGTTCGTGCTGAGGAGGAAGATAGAGGCACGAACGGTAATTAATTTAAGACAGATAAATTCGTCGGGATGACAGAGAATTACGAAATTATGTAGAGAATTACAAAATGATGTGGAGAATTACGAAATAATGAACACTATATACGATGTTTTAGGTATAGCAGAAACTGATTTTGATTTTTTATCTGACGATGAAATTCAGGAAGCTTACAAAGCCTGGGCAGCCCGTTATCATCCCGATGATGATCTTGTTGAAATTCAAATTGTAAGCGCATTTTTACGCGATGCCGATTTAGCTATTCCAAATGAAGCTATGCACAGGCTTTGTTGCGTAAATGCCCTAAAAACGCTCGCACTAGATGATCATAAATTACCCCTAGAAACGCTTGAAATTCTATCCGCCACACTGCTTAATGATAAGCAAATGGCGGTACGGGAAGCCTGTTGTCATACCATCGCTTTTTCTTGTAGTGATCGATACTTATCACCGGGGATTATCCAAGCCTTAGAACAGGTGTTGGAACATGAGGATGAAACACTGGGTTCTATTGCCGCGTCAGCCCTGGAGTTAGCACTAAAGAGTGACCAGCTCCTTGCAAAAAATAGTGTGCAATATGTGGAGTCTGCTTTTATTCGGCATGAAAATAAACAAGACATCAGCTTATTTTTATTTGAGCTTGTAGAAAAAAATAAGGATCAAGCGTTATCACTAGCAACGTATGAACTCTTAAGTCAGATTATTTTAGATGCTAATCAAACGTCTGAAACGCAGGATCATTGCTATGACATCCTAGCGACTTGTGCCAGAAATGGTCAATGCATACCGGGGCTAGTGTTTGAAGCTTTATCTGCAGCCTTATCTAAGGCACTGGATAACCCGAAAAGCTCCAGTCAAGATCTAGCCTTTTACTGTTATGTGTTAATGGCCTGTTTCACCCAAGAAAAAAATAGATTGGACATCGCACCGGAGGTTTTTACAAAAATAATTAGTTTGTTGCAACAGGTTTTGTTTGGTCAAAATTTTGAACTTAGCAAATATGCTGCTGCTATAATAGGTCACCTGGTTGATGATGCTAGTCAAAGTGTAGAGGCAGTTTCGCAACTGTTTGAAATCATGGAGGTCAGTACGGGTCCAAATAAGCAACAAGAGGTGTTTCTTGGTTATTTAGTGGAATTGTTAGAAGCTAAAGATAGCAAAATGTGGCCCTACGCTGTATTGCCTTTGCATCACCTATTAAGTCAGGACGGAAGTCGAGATAAAAAATACGGCCTCGAAGGTGATGCGCTTTGTGCTTTGGGTGAAATTATTAATGATGCTGGCTATGATTTGGAGCTGAGGAAACAAGCGATAGCAGTAATGGGCTATTCCGCTCGAAATAATAAAAATGCTTTTATGGAGGATGAGCTTGGTGCCTTAGCCGGTGTTTTAAAGAAAAAAAATCCAGCATTAACAGAAGTGTGCCTAGTAACCTTGTCCTACCATCCGAATAACCTTGCTGACTATAGGGTAAGGAAACAGGTAATTGCTGCCTTAAATCATGCAGACACTTCCATAGCCGCGATGAATTTTTTAAAAACGGTGGTTGAAGAAGCTAGGGAGCAGGTTAAAGCACTTATTTGGCTTGATTTTTTGCCGGTTGCGAAGACTATACTGCTTGAAAAAGCAGCGGTTGTTAGTGAAGAGTTCTTAGATGATGTAGTAGCCTTACTCGCTAAGGCTCACGAAAATCATCCTGATGAGGTTCAAGAAATACTTGATGCAATGGAGGACTCGGCCTACGAATCAGCATCGGATGACCAAGAGGACGAGCCAGCTCAAGACCTTGAAAATCCTGAAGACCTTGAAGAGTCCCCGTCAGAGAACCCTGTAAGCGAAAGAACCTTAGATCAATTATTCGCAGAATTAGATAAGGATAAGCGTAATGAAGATAACCCCGATGTCTTACAGTTACTAAAAGAGGGCACACTTAAGCAACAACTAGCTGAAATAACTGAAGCTTCTGAAAAAGATTCCTTATTACTTCGCACTGAAATAAGTGACGTTTCTGAAAAAGACTCCGTATTACCCCCCATCAAAAAAACCATTAAACCCATTAAAGAATGGGACGAAGAGGATATTTTACGATGGTCTAAGGCTATAAAAAACCAACCCCAAAAAGCGCAGGATCCGAAGTTTCTAGCCGAAATAATCGCAGTTATTAGTCGGGGTAATGTCCTTGCGACCAAGCAGGAACCCCGTGCTACTCAGCTCATCTCCTTGTTATTATTGCTCGATGCAAAAAATACCCGCAGGTTAGCGGAAATTGCAACTGGTGAAGGCAAGTCAACCATAGTCGCCATGCTTGCGGCTATTAAAGCATTGCAAGGTGATAAAGTAGATGTGGTCACCAGTTCGCCGGTATTGGCTTTTCGTGATGCTCAAGCTAAAGCCAAGTTTTTTAAGTTATTTGATTTGACTGCCACAAGCAACTGGCATCCCGATGATGATCCTAAAATGCGCCCCGGTTTTAAAGCGTGTTATGCGGCAGATATAGTCTATGGTGATGCCAATAATTTTCAATCTGATTTATTGCGCGAAGAATATAAATTAGAAAACACGCGAGGCAAAAGACCTTATAAAACGGTGATAGTTGATGAAGTTGATAGCATGTTCATCGATGAGTCTCAAAAAATCTTATCGCTAGGCAGCCATAAGCCACTGATGGCGGAGTTAGAAACAATATTCATCTCTGCTTGGATACATTTGTGTAAAAGAAAGCATGAGTTAAGTGTCGGAGAAGTTACCCTATCCATGGATGAAGACACTGGAAGCACGATGACCGAATCTAAACATTTGAGTTTACTGCTTGAACATCATTTCAAAACTGCCATCACGGATACTGATTCCCCTGGACTTTCTGCTACCACTACGCGTATCCCTAAGCATTTGCATGCCTATGTTTTAAGCCAGGCTCCTCATTGGGCCCACTCTGCAGTCCTTGCGAGTGAAACTTTTGCCGAGGGTAAAGATTATATTTTCACCAAAGAGGGTGAACATAAGATTATTGCACCCGTTGATTATCTGAATACCGGTATGGTTCATGCGAATTCAGCATGGGATGATGCTTTGCATCAATTTCTCCAATTAAAACACGGTATAAAATTTACGGCAGAAAATCTGACCGCAAGCTTTATTTCCAACATGGCTTTTTTCAAACGGTATGCGCATATTTATGGATTGACAGGAACCTTAGGCGCAAAAGATGCGCAAGATTTGTTAAAAGAAGTCTATGATCTGGATTTGGCCTTCGTTCCCACTTACATAAAAAAGGACTTTAAAGAGGTCCCAGGCATTTTAGCTAAAGATTTTGATGAATGGCTGGTCCAAGTGGTCAACTCCGTAAAAAAAGAAGTGGATAAGGGTAGGGCAGCATTGGTTATTTGTGAAACTATCAATAAAGTACGCGCCGTAGAGGATGCCTTAAAAAAAGCTAATATCCACAATGTCAGCTGTTACACCCGCAGTGATAATGATGAAAGCGCAGTCATTTCTGAAAAAATAGGCGCCAAGAAGGTCATAGCTGCCACCAATTTAGCTGGCCGTGGCACCGATATATCAACCACTGATGAGGTTGAAAAAAACGGTGGGCTCTATGTTTGTGTTACTTTTATGCCTAGTAATTTAAGAATTGAAGATCAGGCTTTTGGCCGAACGTCTAGGCAAGGTAATAAAGGTAGTGCACAACTGATAGTCAATAAACAAGAGACGGTGGCTCGATTAGTGGCTCAGTACCCTGATCTTGGCGATGTCGACGATGCGGATACCATGGAGAACCTAAAAGCGTGGCGTAACCGAGTCGAAAAAAGAACGTTGCAATTGGTAAAAGAGTTTGAATTAAAAAAACTCGAGTTCAAAGATGCGTTATTCGACAAGTTTTGTAAATTTACTCACAAGCTTCGTGACCTGGCTGACGAAGACACTATGCCTGAAGAAGTGAACTGTAAACTGGAAGAAGTGGAAGAGCAATGGGGTTTTTGGTTAAAAAATGTCACTAGAGACATGGCGAAAAAAAGAACGGTGGATGAAAAAGAGGTACTGGACAGCTTTGAGGTTTTTAAACGTCAAATTGAACATAATTATATCCATGGTAGCCTACAAAATCCCGCACAATGGGTCAAATTAGGTAATCAGTATAGCCAAGATGCTAAGAAGTTTAGCTTAGCCCAAGCGGCTTATCTAAAAGCGATAGAGCTTGAGCCCCATGCCGTAACTGCGGCTAACGCGCACTACGGGCTAGGGCATTACTATCGTGCACAAAAAAATAATCAGGCTGCTTGGAAGGAGCTTAAAAAAGCGAGATCAGTGCTCAATGAGCATGTCATTCCAAAATTAGAAGCTGATCTTCAGATGCTTCATTATGTCAATCAAAATCAAACAATGGTTGCCAATATAGAACAAGTTCAGCGCCGAATTATAATATTAAGATCAACCATTGGACGTATTAATGGCGAGATATCATTTTTTAAGAATGCCAAACGTGAGGTCTTAGCGTCAGGAGTAAGTCTAGGCAGTATGTTTGATGAGAACAACATACCTTTAGATGAAATTCAAGAGCTTAATAATCTGGGTTTACCGCGTTTATATAACCTACAAGAAAAACAAGAAGAAACAAAAAAGAAATCAGGATTTGGAGCCTGGATTAGACGAGGGCTGGTGGTCATTGCAGGCATTTGTCAAATTGTCATAGGAGCATGTCTGACCGCTACGGGTAATACCTATGCAGGAAAAATGCTTATTGATATGGGTGTGTCGGATATTATATACGCCATACGCAGTGCGGTGGAAGGGACAGCTTGTAATTGGAGAGATTATAAATTCCATAAAATAGTTAGTACGGCCATTATTTGGGCGACTATGAGTATGAATTATCTGCGAGATAGTGCTGCTGCTAAAAACGCAGCTAAAAATACTGCCAAGGAAGCGGTTAAAACGGCAGTTAAGGAAACGGCTAAAAGCACGGCGGGAAATACCGTGTTTACAGCAGCAGTTAAAACGCAGATCCTGCAAGCGGTTCAGTCTGGCGTGATAAGAGAGGCGATATTAATTGGTTTTGACCGTATAGCTAAAGGAGTCATTGCTAATTATAAAGAAGAGATAGAAGACAGTGTTCGAAGCACTTTATTAAACCGCTTTAATCGACCTGATTTTCAGCAACAAATTGATAAAATTTTGGCGGTTGATGCCGAAAATGGGAATGACCACTACGCCAAGTTACTTAACCAAATAGCTTTTAAGCTTATCCATCCCAAACAAAATGCATTTGCGAGTATGGCCGAATCGATTTTTAAAGGGATCGCAAACCAAGTCCCAGTCCTGGGCACGGCCTTGAAAGTTGCAGACATTGTGCGTGCTATCGAGAAAATCACGAGTCTTTGTGATGATTTTTGTGATGAATTTAGCGCTAAATTATCCCATATCGTCCATAAGCTTCCGCCCTTAAAAGGGCCCGCCAGATCTTCCGATGAACTAAAAACCCAAAGAGACAATTTGTATAATGGCATCACTGAGCAAATTACCCACTGTATTATGGCCTATCTTCGTAATGAGACGGTAGCACCCCTAGGGGATCTGATGATGGGCGATTGCATGCATAAACTGGTGACAGACGCCCTGACCCCTGCAAAACCAAAACCGCCAAAAAAACTACCAGAAATGATGAGTGTAGCCGAGTCACTTTCGATAGACCCAAACTCGCCAGAAATGATCAATGTAGCCGAATCACTTGCTGTAGGAAAAATGGTTAATGTCCCAGGCGAAGCTGCGCCCAGCAAGAAGGGTAGCAAGGCTAATGCGCGTGCTGGCACTAAAAAACCAGCTCCAAAATCAGATCAAAAATCAGATAAAAAGTCAGATCAAAAACCAGCAAAAATGCAAAACGGTCCTGAAAATAAGCAGAATCAACACTGTCCAAAAACAGTATACGAAGATGATGTAAACCAGCAAACCGTGGTTGGTTGTTCGAACTCAGCGCAGACACCAATCGATGGGTCCTTGTCTTCGCCACCGGCTAAGAATCCCGCTGCTGACAAACTTTTAGGTGCTGCCGGTGTTACAAAACCATTGATGACGCCTTTACCCTCCGGACCATTAAACCCTATGAATTTGGCGGGGTCACTTTCTATCAATCAAATGGTGTCTCCTCCATCAGCAACCATAAATGCTTCAGGTCCTGCAATAAAAACTGGGGTTATCTCGCATACTGCGCCATCGGTACCGATGTCTGCTAATGCCATGGCCATTGCGGTGGCCTTAGCAGAAACACCGCCAAATCCAATAGGTACTCCGGCACAAGCTGCTGCAGAAACTGGAACGCATTGTCCAAAAACAGTCTATCAAGATGATATAAACCAGCAAACCGTGGTCGGCTGTTCGAACTCAGCGCAGACACCAATCGATGGGTCCTTATCTTCGCGACTCGGCACGAAATCGGTGGCGGATGCAATTTCGGATGTTGCCCGTGAAACGGGACAATTGAGGACGCCTTTCTCACCCTTGCCGGCAGTGGCTCAAACAGGCGAGCCCTCTGTTTTAGGAAAATTAGTATCACTCTTTATTCCGTCGGCGGAGGCTGCTCCTAATTCAATAAATCCGTTGCCGAAATCAGAAGAACACACTAGTTTCTTCGATAATATATTGGCAAAAATTAGTGATACCTTGAACTTCAATAAACAAGATGATTTCACTGATCGAAGAGAGTCCTCTGGTGCACACATGATCCCAATCTTTTCTGTCAATACGGGCAAGGCAAAATCCGCTGAAAATAAAATTCATTTTTTATATCGCGGCTCGAGTGGATTGCCAGCAGAAGTCTTTGACAACGGGTTTTCTGCTCGTGGTAATAATACAGACTTGAGAGCTCATGCATTACCTTCTGATACAGTATATACAATAGAAGATAGTGCCTATATTTCTACCTCGACTTCAAAAAGTGCTGCTGCCAACTTTCCTCGAGTATCAAAGAAAAATGAGTTGTTTCTTTATCAAATTAACCCTCAGCCGCAGGCCATTGATGTACTAACCGCATTAGAACCGTATAAAAATCAAATTGATGCTTCAGATTGGGGTATGTCGGTTCGTGGGGAGGGAGAAAAAGCCGTACCCTATAAAATAAGACCTCAAGATATTAAAGGAGCTTGGACTGTTAAGTTAAGTAGTTTTTTTGAGACTGAAGGGGTGGGGCCTTTCACTCAGCGTAAGGTGACAAAGACATTTATTCCTAACCCAAATTATAGATTACCTTTAGACGTTCAAATTTTTCAATACGCAAAAATGTTAAGTCAAGCCGCTACTGCAGCTGGCGCTATCGTTGATGGCGTAAGTTTATTCAATGCCTATATGGACAGCTTAAAATCTAACAACTATGACATTTTAGGGCTTGAAAGCGCTCGTATTGCTGGAGGCTGGAGTGGGGCTTTTGCAGTCGGTAGTAGGCTAGCGGCAGCGTCTGCTGAAATGTGCGTGCCTTTTGGCCCTTATGGTCCTCCGGTTTGCGGTGTTGTCGGTGGGCTTGCTGGATCGGTTTTGGGCTATATGGGTGGTGGTTCCTTTGCGACAGAAATCTATGGACCTATACAAAATGGTTCGCTTACTGATTTTTTGTTTAGTAATCCTCAGAAAACAGACGGGACCTCTGCTATAGGAGAGCTAGTATCACTCCTTATTCCGTCGGCGGAGGCTGCAACTAATGCTATGAGTCAAACGGCATCTGCAGAAATGGGGCATTGTCCAAAAACAGTCTATCAAGATGATATAAACCAGCGAACCGTGTTTCGCTGTGCGGACTCAGCAAAGACACCACCCGGTGGTTTTTTGACTTCGAGACTTGACAGGCAATCGGTGGCAGATTCAATTTCAGGTGTTGCCCGTGACACGGGATCATTGAGGACGCCTTTCCCACCCGCGTTAGAACCTATGAATTTGGCGGGATCAGTTGCCATTAATCAAATGGCGTCTTCTCCATCAGTAACCATAAAGCCTTCAGGTTCTGGAGTACAAACAGCGGTTGTCTCTCCTTCAACGAATCAAATGACCGCACTGCCAGTTGGCACTATAGCAACTATACTGACACAAGAAAAAATGTCTAAAGTTGCTGCTTGCGAACAAGATCCGGCTTGTCAATTATTACGGATAGTGCCTTCAGACGTTCAGGAAAGGGAAGGTAAAGTTCAGTTAACAGGCCTCTGCGAGCCTATTCATTCAAAAGTTTTGGTAAAAGATAAGAACAGGTCTATTCTTGAGGAAAACCTATTACAGTCGTTAAATAATACCATTGAACAAACTCAGAGGCTCTTAATATGTCAGGAAGAAAATTATGGGCATACCTGTGACCCTATTAATTTACCAGCGCCTATAGTTCAGAATATTCTCCATTTTCTTAAAGCAGAGCATCCTGTTACTGAATGGAGGTGTCAGGATTTTATTCGAGCAGCGCACGGTTTCAACTTTACTCCTAATGAGCTAACCGTTGAGAAGCAATTTTATATTCCTTATGGCGAATCACAGCCAGCACCAGGAGATGCTGTCGCTTTGTTAGATTCTGTAGGGCGTGTTAGACATTATGCAATTTATTTGGCGGACGATTTGTTTTTATCTAAATATGGTGGTTGCAATCGCCTTGAAATTAGTAAGCTAAATGAAATGCACACGGTCTATGGCACAGATAGTAGTGTTTTATTGCGACCTATCGCACCGGAAGATGTGTCGGTTATGAGAAACTGGGATAAGGGTAAGAATGGAATATTTAAAGAGCCTTTTCAATTAGCGCCAGCGCCAGCAACAACGCAAAGTGGTCAAACCTTTGTTTTAGGAAAGCTAGTATCACTACTTATTCCGTCGGCGGAGGCTGCACAACCCGCGACGGATACCCCATCGAGATCCATGGACATGACCCCGGTAGTCAAAGGATTACAACAAACGCCATTTACTCTGTTTAACCAAGCGCGTGATGCGGCTCTGCCTGCTGCTGGTGCAGGTATGTTTGCAGATGGTATGAGATTTTTTAATCCACTCGTTTCACATACAACTAATAAGCAGGGAGTTAATTCTATTTTAAGGGATGGAGTTCGTTTAGAGTCGCATCCTAGCAATTTATTTGGGGGAAAAGCATTTTATGTTGCGCAAGAAGGATTTTCTGCCTTGGAAGTAGAAGGGACTCGAACGTTAGCATATAGTCTTTCAAGAAAAATAAAAATTTATGATACATCTGAATCAATACCAGTCAGAACTCGGTCGTCTGAGTACAAAAAGGCACTCAATGCTGGTTTTGACGCTATTAAATATGAGGGTCAAGTTCGTATAGCACGTGGACGTTATTATATGCATCCCGATCCTACGTTCTCTTCCACACAATATAGCTACAATTTAGCTATCATAAGTGACCCTAACCAGCATTTAAAACCAATAGGGGTTTATTCCATTCCTGAAACTGGCGTGTCTAGCATGAGTGCCATGTCAGTTCCAACGATTCGTGTTATTCAAGGCTTGGGTCTTGCAGGAACCGCAGTGGCAGTTGGGCATGCAGGTTATGAGATTATGAATAGTGATACTCCATGGCTTGAGTCTGCACACCAAGCTTCTTTATTAGGTGCCGCTTATTATGGTGGTATGACAGTTGGTGGATTGGCGATACAACCTTGCAGTGCTCTTGGAGCAGCTTTCCCACCAGCAGCAGCAATTTCAGTGCCTAGCTGTATTGCTGCTGCTTCGCTTGTTGGCGGAGCACTTGCAGCTACTGGCGCAGATTTGACTTGGGGTTTTGGAGCTGATCTCTTAGGGGTGCCTCAAGATTCGGAGTCTGCAAATATTGGGGATATTACTGAAGATGAGTATGCAGAACTTTATTATCGGTTAGGATACTAAAAATGTCTGGTTGAGTAGGTCGGCTGGGGATCTGCTTAACTATAACTCGAAGATCGAGTATGAGATTTAAATAATTGAAAAAATCTTGGGGGTGAGAGTGCTGCGTCACTGAAGATTTATCTGCAGTGACGCAGCCGAAGGACTGCAAAATTTTAAAACAAAATCAACCCCTTAAGCTATCTTGTATCATCACGCGCAGCGGGATGATACAAAATTTAATCCCTAACCCACTTGCCGGGACCAAGCCACTTTGCTAAGATTTCAACGCACACAACTGATGATCCTGTGAAACCCAGGTGAAACCATAAATGGTCTTGTGAATAGCCACCATCATTCCCAAATCTCGTGGCAGAGCGTCTAGTCGGGAACCCACCCATCACCTGATTTCTCTTCAGGACCCGCTGCAAACCCATGCAGCGCAAATCCCTTGTGGATTTGAACATCACAATACCTTTTCGTATTGACCTTTCAGCGACACAGTTGTTTATAGTTGCTCGCCCCTAAAAACCATTTCAAAAAAAGGAGGAAATAGTCACACCTAGAAAACCGGTCAAATAAGTTAGTAATTTATAACTGATTTGCCCCTGAACTGAGCCTTGAGGCCTAGCCTGGTACTACTTCATAGTAGGCCGCTCTACTAACACTCATCTTATCCCAGGGCAAATAGTGATATTGATATATAGGTACTGTTCATGCGAAAACACAAACTCAGGCAAGAAGTAGACAATTATTTTCGGCACCACCACACGGGATCTTATCGTACAAGAAAACACCGATACTATGTGTTGTATAAAGTAATACGTGATTTATTTCATATCGAATGTGTTCCAGGCAAATGGCATGCTCTAACGAGTGAGCATCTTCAGAAGCTTGTTCTGTATTGGAAGAAAGAAAAATACAAATCCACAACCATCATGAATTATATGACGGTTATTCGATGTTTTTTGCAAAATATCGGGAATTGTATACCGGATATTGATAACAAAAGCCTAGGTATCAGTAAGCAGAAAAGCCGCCAACGGATAATTCACATCCCCATCGATATTATGCAAAAATTCTCAAATCCTATCGCAAAAATCATATTTGAATTTCAAACTGAATTTGGGTTGACGGTCGGCGAAGCCATGAGCCTGATTCCAGACATCCATCTTCAAGAGGATTCCATTTGGATAACACGTAACATTGCGACTAATAGCCAAGATAGAGTTATTCCCATACGAAATGATAAGCAAGTAGAAATTATTAAATCGTTTAAAACGTTATGTAAAGCAAGCCAGGATTTGAGTACGAGCTATGGTTATCCTTATCTCCGATATGCTTACAATACACAGCTTAAAGAAATTCAATTACCTCCTTCAAAAACGTATCGTTTTGTTTATGCGCAAGTAATGCACAAACAACTCACTGGTATCTTATCAAATTATCTTGTTTGCCAAACCATCATGCGTGAAATGGGGTTAAAAACAAGAATGACACTATGGCGTTATCTCAATGAGTAATACCAAATTAAGAAGTGCCAAATACTCCATCAATGAATTGGCCAAAAAAGCCCATGACTCATCATATGCCAGTCAGGCAGACATGCGCCACATGCTATTTCGCTGCATCAAAGACCTGCATGAATTGGGATATAAAGTAGGACACGTTAAAGGATTACAGGCAAAGCATATTTACGCGCTGGTTGATCATTGGAAATCACAAGACAAAAATCCTGGAACCATTAAAAATTACATGTCTAAACTACGCAACGTTGCCACCCTGCTCAATAATTCTAAGCTAATAAAACCCACAAATGCTGAATACAAGATTGATGCGCGTTCTACAACCGGAGTCAATAAGGCCATCTATAAAATTGATTACTCAAAATGCACTGATCCCTATATACGCCTATCAATCGAAGGCCAAGCATTGTTTGGGCTTCGTCGTGAAGAATCAATGAAATTCACATTAAGCGAGGCTCTACATGGAAATGCTATTTTCCTCAAACCCAGTTGGACAAAAGGCGGCATTGGTCGAACTATCAACATTACTAATCCTGAACAAATACAGTGGTTGAATAAAGTTGCTTCATTAGTACAACCCGGTGAATCCTTGATTCCAAATAGTAGAACGTATAAACAACATTTAAATCATTATCAATCCGAAGCAAAATCGATGGGAATTTGTAAATTGCATGGATTGCGGTACGCATATGCACAACGACGATATCAGGAGCTCACTCAATATTATGATCCCCATAAGCAAGGGCTCATTTGCCCGATGGCGGGTGGGAAAAAATTTACTGAAATGAGTAATGCTGAAAAAGCGCTTGATAGACGAGCACGACAGCTTATTAGCTTCGCTATGGGCCACTCAAGGATTCAAATTTCTAAAATTTATTTAGGCTGACATTTTTGATCAAAAAATAACGATTCAATACAATTTCGATCGGTGTTGGTAGTTTAAAAACAGATCGCATTAATTCAATTTTTCGTTGACTATCCTTTCTAGTCATAGGGTTACCCAAGATGTTAGATACGTTATCCACTGATTTTGTGGATAACCGCGGTCGCTGTCACACCCATTCCAGTGCATACCAGCATTCGTCCCCCCAGTTATTATAGACAGGGCAAGGATTAGAGACTAGTATTTATTAATAGTCCGCAGACGATGCTTTAAGAAATCAAATAAACTCTAGGAGTTGTATGAAATCAAAGCTTGTTATTTTTACTTTCGGCTTATTGCTTTCTATGATTGGGTACTCTGATAGCCTATTTAGCGCCGATCCACCAAATAAAACAAATTATCTAAAAAAACCAACAGGACAATATGGTGTTGGTTTCGAGAATTTTCATTGGGTTAATCAAAATGCTTGTCCCGATGTTAATTTTAACGGTAAAAATCAGGCAGATTTCAGTCCAGGGAATGCTAAACATTGTCATGAAATAGTAGCGCGTATTTATTACCCCACCAAGACACAACACCAACCAGGTTCATCTTACTACCCTCCATTTATAAAATCTGTACAACAAGACATACTAAAGCAACTCCCAGCTATTTCTAAGTCTGAACTTGAACAGTTAACTAAAATCAAAAGTTTCTCCTTAGAAAAAGCGGTAATTATAAAAGGTAAACAATTCCCAGTGTTATTATTTAGCCCAGGATTTGGTTGCCCAGCAGAGGAGTATGAAAATTTTATTACAGAATTAGTCAGTCAGGGTTATATAGTTGTGGGTATCAGCACGCCATTTATTAATCTGGTTGCTTTGCCTGATGGCCATGTTGTTAAGTCGTCAGACCTTTCAAAGGTAACTGACCCAAGCAAGGCCGTCGAGGAGATATTTGTTCCTTTACAAACTCAGGATGTAGTTTATGTATATAATAAACTACAGGAAATTCATACTGAAAACAGCTTCTTCTCCAGTATGGATTTGAAGCATATAGGTGCATTTGGGCATTCGATCGGAGCATGGACATTATCTAATGTCGCCTACACCCATCCAAGCTGGTTTAAAGCGATTGTTCCTCTAGATATCGGAGACTTCAAAGGGCACTCAATGAAACTCCTTAGCATTCCCGCGATGTATCAAATAAGCTCAATGAACCAGCTCATTTCATCCCATCTTCCGGTTATCTTTAAATTAGGACAAAACGGATATTTGATCGGAATTTCTCCTAATGAGCAATCTCTTGGTTACAGCAAGCACATGAATTTTTCTGATTCGTCGACCTTGCAGTATCAACCCGCGTATACGGCTTATATGAACAATTCAAAAAAACAACAATTGAACACAACATTTGATTTCAAACTGATGTCACATTCTCCTACCAAAAAAGACACCATGGGTTTTCATAAAATGATGACGTATGTATTATTTAAACAAGAAAATACATGGCACCTGCTTGCGCATGTTAACATTCCCAATCAAGTTGACCTAACCGGATATTTCGATATCAATAGGATCAATGGTTTGCCGAAGGCCCTATCTGCCTTGCCGAATAAACCTGTCGAGTCATTATCAGATTCTGAAATTGCCCCTATTAGGAAAATAGTTGCATCACTTATAGATTTAATGGCCGGAGCCCTTGGCACCGGAAATGGTTGGGAAATAACCGACTCCATCAACACCTATTTGGTTCAGTTTTTTAACACGTATTTGAAGGGCCAAGAAAATCCGGCATTTAAAAAATGTTCTCCACTAAACAAAGATACATATATGAGGTGTGGACCAGGTGAGGCTTAATATAGCAGTTACTCAGTGAACACTTGGAAAAAATAGCTATTGTCACCCTAAAATGCCTGAAAAACTGTCAAATCCTACTGTTTTTCAGGCATTATTTTGATATAATATACCCAACACAACTGATGATCCTGCGCAACCCAGGTGAAACCTTCTAGGTCTTGTGAACCGCCATCATCATTCCCAAATCTATGGCAGAGCGTTAGTCGGGAACCTCAGTTAACTACTGACCACTTAGCTTAAGTGGAACCTCATTAAAACATTGTTTTAAACCTGTTTGATATCATTCACAGCCTCTGTGAAACCCTGATGCTATATGCACGTTCTTTAAAAATTAGGTGAATCAACCAAGTTGCAGTGTTTTTGCATGTTCAATGCTGGAGATATGTCCGGTATTGGGCGTTTCTCTGGCTTTTTTAAGGAGAAATGCCATGCGTATCCAGTGTGATTCGCTCAAATATGCTAGACTGTTAGGAAAGAAAGGTGTTAAATCTTGTGATGCGGATGACTTAATGTCAACGTTCACTGAGATTGAAATCTTTAATATCTATAACAAGCTCGAGGTAGATACCATGATAAGCGGTGCTGTTGATAAAGTGTTTGTAAAACATGATCGTTCAATTGAAAACATGTTGCTAAAGCATGATCGTTTAATGGAGAGTGTGTTTGCAAAGCAAGATGAAAAACTTGCTGAGCAACGCCGTGAGTTCAATGTACGAATGCAGGATATGTCAAAATATCATGAGTCACAGATTCGAGAACAACGCAATGAGTCATTAACCTCGCGTCGTTGGTTAGCGGGTACCGTGATCACCGTTGGCTTATCATTGGCAGCGTATCTCTCAGCATTAATTCAGTTCAATCACTAAACACCAGCTCGTTTGTTTAACCCACCTGGGGAATTCTTTCCCCAAATGGGCAAAGGCGTTCCTCAGTTTTATTGGAGAAATGCCATGGAACAATCCCCCTCTGTTGTCTCAAAAATCGAACACGTTCTTTTTGCTTTCATATGCTGCGTCAATGATCTTCATTTGTTACAAAATGATCGTAAGCGCTTAGTTAACCACACCCTTATCAGGGAAAATAAGCTCAGGTATATTACGCATATTTTCAAGCAAGTTGGTGTTGATGTTGTAGGGTAATAGACTTTCGAGTTGCTCGAGTGTTTTAGCCTGATGGATGTTGGTGAGCACATACTTAAGCCAAGAAAAGACGTTAATGCTGTGCTGTTTGCACGTTTCGATAAGAGAGAAGAGGATGCTGCCAGCTTGAGCGCCTAGATCGTTACCATGGAAAAGCCAGTTTTTTCGTCCGATTACAAACGGTTTGATGGAGCGCTCAGTACGGTTGTTATCTATTTCAAGACGACCATCTTCAAGATAACGGTTAAGTGCCTGCCAATGGGTAAGCAGGTAATGGACGGCTTTGGCCAATGGGCTTTTAGGTAGAATTTTATAAAGATTTTCATCAATTAGCGCCTTGAGCTTAACGATGATGGGCATGGCTTCTGCTTGCCGGCGTTGATAAATGGCCTCTGGTGTTGCTGCCTGTTCCTTGAGTTGTTTTTCTAGGAAGTAAAGCTCAGCAATGAGTTTAATCACTTGATGACTAAGTCCTGTTTTCTTTTGGCTGCACTTCGTAACATCAACGAAGTAGCGGCGTGCGTGCGCCCAACAAGCAACATGGTGAATGTGGGCTAATTTATCTAAAGCAACATAGGCACTATAGCAGTCTGCATGCAAATAGCCGTTGAAGTCAGCAAAGAAATTGGCCGCAACTTGCGCGGAGCGAGTTTGATGATATTGATATACATATGCGCGTTTATCAGGTGGCCCACCAATAAAGAGCCACATGTATGACTTGCTGGTGGGGCTACGGTCTTTTTCTCTGAGCACCTGCAAAGGCGTTTCATCCGCAAAGGCAATATCATGCTCTTGGATATTCGCCTCCATCAGCTTAACTAAGGGGGTTAGTAGCCCCGCGGCTTTTATTAACCAGTTACCTAATGTTGCTCTGGTAACTGGAACACCGGCATCTGCAAAGATACGTTCTAAACGATATAGTGGTGTGTGGTGATTAAACTTACTATCAATAACCGCAGAGATTAAACCAGGTGCCGCAATGCTTTTTTCAATTGGTTGCTTGGGTAATTTTGCTGATCTGATGGTTTCCTCACATCCTTTGCAAGCATACTTCTTGCGGATATTAACGACACGAAAAGTCATCTGGGGAACGATGTCTAACTGTTCAGAAACATCATCACCAATGTGGGTTAGCGCGCAACCACAAGCGCATTGTTTCTCTTCATCATTTAGGTCGTAGATGTTTTCGATGTAGGGTAGTGACTTAGGTAATGCCTTGCGACCTGTGCCTTTTTTAGCGCGAGTATAGGTAATTGTTTCTGATTGCTCATCACTGCTGTTAACTTCAGCAACAAGCTCAGGCTCATCAGATGCTTGGGCTTCGTCAAATTGAAGTACCATCTGCTCATGAACAACATCTTTTTCTGTTTTACGGCCAAAGCGTGCATGGCGAAAAAGATTAAGTTGGTGGCGCAGGCTTTCAATCGTTGTTGCTTGCGTTGAAATCAATGCCAACAACCGCTCCACTTCTTGTTGTAATTGCTCTGATGATAAGATAGAAGCGTTGGTCATGTTGGCATTTGATTTCATTGTTTTCATGCTGCGTATTATATCAAAAACCGCTTCGAATATTAAGCATTATATTAATAAAATCATAATCTTATCTTAAATAATCTGACTAAAATCAAGCATTGGGAATTCAATCATTAACATAAAGTCTAAACCCGCCATCAGCCAATCAAGCTGCTGCAGCGTAATGGTATAACGGCCTTCGGCCTGCTTACTAAATTTAAACTTCCCCCGTTCTAGGCGCTTTTGATAAAGCACAAAACCATTCTTATCCCAAAACAAGCACTTCACCCTATTTTTTTCACGGTTATAAAATACATATACTGACCCATCCGTTAATGGCGATTCAAATTGCTCAACAATGAGTGCAGACAAGCCATTAATAGCCTTCCTAAAATCCACAGGATGCGTTGCCACATATATTTTAGTGCCTTCAGCTAAGCGCAGCATTATAGGCCACCCACGACGGTCATTACCTGACAGATAAGTAACTCATTTGCCTCAGCTGTAATACCAATGCGTACACCATTAGGTAATATTATCTGTAAGACAGGAGTTAAATGTGCTGGTGGCGGCTCAATTTGCTCTTTAACTTCAATGAAATTAACGGCTGATATTGCCTGCTTGGCGCGAATCTGCTCACCACTATACACAAAGCCTCTTAATTTGATCCCAGCATTGTTGCAGTAAGCTTTTTGGCTCAGGCCACTAGCCTTCCAAGCAGCCCAATGATCAATCCAATATTGATCGGTTTCTTCTATTTCTTTCTTTTTGCTCATCCCAATTGCTCCCTCGTTGAAAACTTGAAGGAGTATCTAGAAAAATTAATTAGATTGTTAGGTGTGGTTTATTAAGCGCTTACAAATGATCTGTCCCTTGCGGATATTGACCAAGCGGAACGAAGTTTCAAAATGCTGCGTGACACGATTTATGAAAAACAACGTCAACGGATCAACGCATTGTATGCGTTAATCTAGTCTACAACCCCCAACGGGAGCAAGTCTCCCGCTGGGGCGCTTGCTCTCCTTTTTAAGGAGAAAAAATGGATACACCTAGAATATATGTGGCTTGTCTTGCCGCTTATAACAGTGGATTTATGCACGGCGAATGGATTCAGGTAGATAAGGCTTTGGAGAGTGTTTATGAAGACATTCAAAGCATGCTTTCTAAAAGTCCTATTGATAATCCTGAGGAGTGGGCAATCCACGACTTTGAGGGGTTTGGTGAGTATAGAATGAGCGAATATGAAGACATCGACACTGTCGTCAATCTCGCAGAGTTCATAGCCAAGCATGGTGAATTGAGCGGCGCCCTTCTGGGTAACTACTCAATCGAGGAAGCAGAAACACTGTTGGAGGAGCGCTATCATGGCTCCTACGATAATGAAGTTGATTTTGCCTATGCTATTTTTGACGACTGCTATAGCAATGCTATACCGGAAAATTTAATGTGCTATTTCGATTACGTGGCTTTTACTCGTGATTTATTTTTGTGGGATTATTTTTCGGTTGAATCTGGTGGAAAAACGCATGTTTTTTCTAGTTATTGAAGCCCCGTTTAGGGGCTTTTTATTATCAATGCAATCCTTATTGTTTTGACTTAACTTGCACAATCAGACATAATGTTACCACTAACAAATAAATTGGTGTCGTTTTGTCTGATAATATAAAACAGCCTCCTGAAGAAATTTTTCGTCTCCATGGCGGTCAACTTCGAATGAATGAAGCAATTGCCTATGGGATAACTCGTTACATGCTCTATTCTCTGAGAGATAAAGGCATTATCAATCAAATCAGCAGAGGCATCTATCGGCTTGCCGAACTGGCTCCATTGAGTAATCATGATCTCATAACAGTTAGTAGCCGAGTTCCTAATGCGGTTATCTGTTTGATATCCGCGCTCTCTTATCACGGAATCACAACTCAAATCCCGCATCATGTATCATTTGCTATACCACGAGAATCACGGCTGCCCTCACTTGATTATCCACCCATTCAGGCACATCGCTTCTCAAAACAAGCTTATCAATCAGGTATCGAGGAGCATCAAATTGATGGTGTCGTAGTGAAAATATACTCAATTGAAAAAACCATCGTAGATTGCTTTAAATTCAGAAATAAAATTGGCATGGATATTATCCTGGAATCAATTAAACTCTATCGCTCACAAAAAAAATTCAAATTAAACGATTTGATTAAATATGCCAGGATCTGCCGGGTCGAGCAGGTCATGAAACCTTATCTGGAAACCCTACTATGAAAATCCCCAAAAATATTGCCGCATCTATTCGTCAACGGCTATTAAATCGCGCGAAAAGTGACAGTCGACCATTCAATGAACTGCTTCAATATTATGGCATGGAACGATTTTTATACCGATTATCATTATCGCCTTATGCTCAACAATTCATACTGAAAGGCGCGTTAATGTTGCGCATATGGAACGCCCTGGAATCAAGACCAACCATGGACATTGATATGCTGGGAAGAACCAGTAATGAAGAAGATAGCATCATCACTCAAATAAACACTATTTTATCCATGGATGTTATTGAAGATGGATTGATTTTTAATCCTGACACCATACTGGCAGAGAGGATAACAGAAGATGCCGACTATCAGGGCATTAGAATTCGATTCACTGGCGCTCTTGAAACAGCAAAGATCCACATGCAGCTGGATATCCGATTTGGTGATATTGTTTATCCACAGCCCGAAGAATCAATCTTACCTACCCTGTTAGATCTCCCTGCACCAAAACTGCTCGCCTATAGCAGAGAAAGCGCCATTGCTGAAAAATTTGAAGCCATGGTTAAGTTGAGCGCCATCAATAGCCGAATGAAAGATTTTTATGATATTTGGATGCTATCACGACAATATAGTTTCAACAGCGTTCAGCTTGCCGAAGCGATTCGCCTGACATTTAATCAGCGAGGTACACAATTACCTGTTGAAGTTGAGGCCTTTACAGCCCATTTTATCAAGGCTAAACAAGTGCCGTGGACAGCATTCAGTAAAAGATTGCAACAAGATCATGTGCCTGCCGAATTTAATGAGATCATTTTATCTGTGTCAAAATTTCTTATCCCAATCCTGCATACATTATCAAACAAAGAATCGGCACAAAAGTCATGGTTGATTCAGGGGCAATGGGCTGAAGTTTAAACTTCCTTGTATATCCAAAAAGTCCTAAATAGACATTTTGATTGTACACAAATAACATGGTAGACAACTTAGGCGTTAGAAAACATCACGCAAGCCCCAAAAAATGCTTGCGTGATATTTGCGTATTTGGGTACGACATCGTTAGACATTATACGCCATTTGTAGTGTTTTCCCGAGGCAAAAAATGCTGTATAATCAAAGTATTACAATTCACTTGTCGGGCTCATAATCCGTTGGTCCTAGGTTCAAGTCCTATTGGGCCCACCAATTAAATAATTAAAATCAAAAAGTTGCAATTGCCCCCCCCCTAAAACCTATTGTGGGGAATAATTCATACAAAACTACACAAACCAGCATCTAAATCCACTCTAACCCACTGTATTATCTGAAATTTATTTTCAGAACCAACGGACTATTGGTCCTGTGCTTCTACTTATTATAGTGGACCCCATCGATTCCAAACTGCCATCTATAGGTGGCGGTGTCCCCTACCCCACAAAGCGGATAAGTGGGGGGGGGTTAAGTCGCCATGCTGAAAAACTGCGGATCCGAGTCTACATGTTCAAAATTTAAAACCAAATCTTGAAACATTGTGTGCACTTGCAAGGGGCAATTAAATAATATAGGATTTTGGAGCCATTGGATTGATTTACCATAGCGCAAGGGTCAAATCTATTGATGAAGAATATCATGCGTGATCATATGATGGCACACCAAAGTTCCTCATCAATAGACTTGACCTTCCACCTTTTAAAAGCGTCTTTTCTAAAGTATAAAATTTACATTATTTATGTTCCTAAACTACAGTTAGATGAGCATCAATCTGAAATTTTCAAGGAGTAAAAATAATGACAAATCTATCTCGCGAGAATTTAATTTGTGAGGTTCAAACCCAATCAAAGTCAATTGCTTTGATTTATTCACCGCTTGAATTAAATGAATATATTGTTGAAATAATATCCAAGACTTCAGATCTATTTATTAGTAAGAATGATAATATCTCTCATTTTCATTCTGTTGGTGATGCCATAGCTCATGCCACAAAATATGGTGCCGAAGAATTTTTTCTTTGTGTAGATAATACTTATGATGAATGTGGCTCAATAGCCTCACCCCAACAGTTTGATTATATTCCCATCCATTCAAAATAGAAGTATTCTAAAAATTTATATGAAGGTAATTGGCATTATCTCAGATGTTAAATGCTGTTAAATAAGGTTTTGAAAAAATCGTTTAATTCTAAACTCTTACAAGGAGCTATTATGAAATCAATCATTTTGTTTTTAGTGACCATCACTTCTGTGTTCATTATGGATATGATTTGGTTAGGGGGCATTGCAAAAAATATATATACTGACAATATTGGAATGTTGCTACGTAAATCAGGTGATGCAATGAACCCAATCTGGTGGGCTGCTGTTCTGGTTTATGTGTGCATCACTCTAGGAATCGTTTTTTTTGTACTTCCTAAAGCTCATGGGGATTATCTTCTTGCTCTTGCTTGTGGCGCTTTACTTGGTGTAGTCACCTATGGCATTTATGATTTTACGAACTATTCCATCCTTGCGAATTGGCCATGGAAAATTACGCTAATCGACTTTACCTGGGGAATTATCTTATGCGGATTGAGTAGTCTTTTTGCTACATTTATTCAGAATCGATTTTTATCTTAAACCAAGGAAAAAACATCGAGGTCTAATTTTGATAAAAATCAAAGACCTGCTTTTTTAACATTTTCCTCAGATTCTGAATAAAGTAGTTCACCGGAACCAAATTGTTCCTCAGGAGCATCTTTATATTTGGGCAAGCCATCATTAAAATTAATGACTCGATTTGAATACCAAACATGTCTCACGGGTTTAAAAGACTCAGGGATTGTTTCTCTGAAATGAAAGTTATTGACATTTATCCCTATACCGGACTGCTTATTCGGATCGAGAGATATGCCGTAAATTAGGCAATGACAAGATTTACATAAAAGATGATCTGCACTATTTTTAATAATTTTATCAAGATTATCAGCACCGGATATTATCGTGAAATTTGACTTCAAATAAGCAGCTGTAAAACCATAACCTGATTTATCCGCATGGCGTGTAGAAGGAGCAGCTATTTCACGACATTTATTACAATGACAATATTGCGTGAAAAGTGGCTCACCTTCACAAACAAATTTAACTTCACCACAGTCGCATTCACCATTGTATTGAGTCATTTTATAGTCGTGTTATTCGTGTTGCTATAAGTTTAACACAATCAGCAAAAAAGAGTTATTTGAGGGTATAGGAATTTTAACAGCGTGCGACACGAGGTCGGTGTGCCGTAGCTAAGCTACATGAAAGATGGCGGTAGGCCCGCCGTAGTCTGCTTACAGGAGCCGGCTACAAACCACCTTAAGCTGCTGTTGTAAAGAGCAATGGTAGTGAGCATTAAGGAAAGTCAGCCAGAGCTGGCGAGGTA
>CANJHO010000004.1 GCA_947474165.1 Legionellaceae bacterium | reverse complement strand
TGATTTAAATTCCGTCATTGCGAGTGAAACGAAGCAACCCAGAGGTTCGAAGAGAGCGATTTCATGTCTTATAGTTGCTCACTTTGAGCTCCTGGGTTGCTTCGTTTCACTCGCAATGACGGAATTGCAAAAAATGGCTAAAGTCGAGAAATAGGGGCTTGGACATTTTATCGCTTTGATTCTAACCCATTTAAATGCGGTCGCCGTGGTTTATTTTTACTAATCAATTGGGATCCTAACAAAAAAGTGTATAATTGCACTTTTTGTGGTCTTTTAAAGTATCCCACTATGAATCTTGAAAAACAGTATGATGTGATTGTAATCGGTGGTGGACATGCCGGTACCGAAGCGGCCCTCGCTGCAGCCAGGATGGGTGCTGATACTTTGCTGCTGACACATAACATCGATTTATTAGGTCAAATGTCTTGTAATCCCGCTATCGGTGGAATTGGCAAAGGGCATTTGGTGAAAGAAATTGATGCCCTCGGTGGGGCCATGGCCATTGCTGCAGATTTCGCAGGCATTCAGTTTCGTATTCTTAATGCCTCCAAAGGCCCGGCTGTTCGCGCAACCCGTGCACAAGCTGATCGCGTGCTTTATCGACAAATCATCCGGCATCAATTACAAACCCAGGCGAATTTAACACTCTTTCAACAAGCCGTTGATGACTTGCTGGTCGAAGGGGAGCGCGTCACGGGGGTGGTCACTCAAATGGGGTTAACCTTGCGAGCCCGTGCTGTGGTTTTAACCGTGGGAACGTTCTTGGGTGGTAAAATCCATGTGGGGATGAATCAATATGCAGGCGGTCGAGCGGGCGACCCCCCAGCCATTGCCTTGGCCCAGCGCTTGCGGGAATTAAACCTTCCCGTCGGCCGATTAAAAACCGGAACGCCGCCCCGAGTTGACGGCCGCTCGCTGGATTATAGCCAAATGAGTCCGCAACCCGGCGATACCCCAATGCCTGTATTTTCATATTTAGGCAAAGCGTCTCATCATCCTGAGCAAGTCTCCTGCCACATCACCCACACAACACCCGCAACGCATGCGATTATCCTTGAGAATTTGCACCAATCACCCCTGTATGCTGGCGTAATTGAAGGGATAGGACCTCGATATTGCCCTTCTATAGAAGACAAAGTGGTTCGTTTTGCGGATAAACTATCGCATCAAATTTTTGTTGAGCCTGAAGGCTTAACCACCAATGAAATTTATCCGAATGGTATTTCCACTAGCCTGCCCTTTGATGTGCAGGTTAAATTTGTCCGCACGCTCAAGGGCTTTGAAAATGCGCATATTACCCGCGCAGGTTATGCCATCGAATATGATTATTTTGACCCCCGCGGATTAACCTCTTATTTACAAACCAAACCCTTTAACAATTTGTTTTTTGCAGGCCAAATCAATGGCACAACGGGCTATGAAGAGGCCGCTGCTCAAGGCTTGATTGCTGGAATGAACGCTGTCTTATTCATTAAAGAAGAGCCCTTGTGGAATCCTCGACGCGATGAGGCCTACATGGGGGTGTTGATTGATGATTTAATCACCTGTGGCACACAGGAGCCCTACCGTATGTTTACCTCGCGGGCTGAATATCGTTTATTGTTACGTGAAGACAATGCGGATTTGCGTTTAACAGAAAAAGGACGTGCCTTAGGCTTGGTTGGGGAAGAACGTTGGCATGCCTTTTGTGAAAAACAAGAATCGATCGAAAAAACAAAGTCGGCATTGAAAGACACTTGGGTGCGTGTGGGACATAATGAAAGCCTAGAAGGTGTATTAGCCGCCCCCTTATTGCATGATTGTCGTGCCGAAGAGGTGTTAAAACGGCCTGAGATAAGTTATCAACACCTGCAAGCAGTGGAAGATTTGGCATTGCCCTTAGTAACAGAGGCCGTGGCTTTGCAAGTCGAAATACAAAGCAAATATGCAGGCTACATCGAGCGCCAACAGGGTGATATTGAACGCCTCAGAAAAGCAGAGCACACCGCATTCCCCGATGGGATGGATTACCATCAAGTGTCAGGGCTATCGATTGAGGTGATTCAAAAATTAACCACCGTGAAACCTGCCACGCTAGCCCAAGCGGGACGTATCTCAGGCGTAACGCCTGCGGCATTGTCCTTGTTATTGGTTCATTTGAAACGAAAACGGTTGATGGCATGAGTCATGAATCTCAGGCTCTTTTGAAGCTCACCGCGGGGGCTGACCAACTGGGGCTTCATCTACCCCTTGAGAAAATATTACAATACTTGCATCTTTTAGATAAATGGAATCAAGCTTACAATTTAACAGCCATCCGCGATATCGATGCCATGGTAACCCGCCACATCTTGGATAGCCTTGCTATTTTGCCCTGGGTTAAAGGATCTCAACTCTTGGATGTGGGAACCGGTGCGGGCCTTCCTGGTATTCCACTCGCCTTAGCACGCCCTGACTTGCAAGTGGTCTTGCTAGACAGTAATGGAAAAAAAATTCGATTTTTACAGGAAGTAAAACGGGTGTTGTCCTTGGTGAATGTTGATATCATCCAAACACGTGTGGAAAACTATCACCCGTCTCATGGTTTTGATACAGTAACCAGTCGGGCATTTAGCTCGCTCAGTGACTTCATTAACCTGACAAAACACGTGCTTGCATCAGAAGGCATTTGGCTTGCAATGAAGGGACAATGCCCCCAAACTGAGCTAGAAAACCTTCAACAGCCGTATCGCGTTGAGCCCTATCAAGTGCCCTCTCTTGAAGGCGAGCGGTGTTGTGTGATCATTGAAAACAGAATATTTTAGGGAAAAACATGGCAAAAATTATAGCCGTTGCGAATCAAAAAGGTGGCGTAGGAAAAACAACCACAAGCATTAATTTGGCTGCCTCTTTAGCGGCCAATCAATGTGATGTTTTGTTGGTTGATCTCGACCCACAAGGCAATGCAACCATGGGTTGTGGGGTTGATAAAAACACCCTGGTTCACACCACCAATGATGTTTTGTTGCGAGATTGTCTGGCCGCACAAGCCTGTTTAATGATCAATGCAGGCTTTGATCTAATCCCTGCAAATGGGGATTTGACGGTTGCCGAAGTGAGTTTAATGGAACAAGATCACCGTGAGACTTTTTTATTCAAAGCACTGCAGCCGTTGCAAAGCAAATATGATTACATTCTGATCGATTGTCCACCCGCATTGAATACGCTAACCATTAATGCCCTGGTCGCGGCCGATTCGGTGTTAATTCCAATGCAATGTGAATATTTTGCATTAGAAGGCTTGGCCGCATTATTATCGACGATAGAACAAGTAAAAAATTCAGTGAATCCTCGCCTACGTCTCGAAGGCGTGCTGCGGACCATGTATGATGGACGAAATCGCTTGTGTTCCGATGTGTCTAAACAATTACTAGAACATTTTAGTCATAAAGTCTATCGCACCGTTGTTCCACGGAATGTGCGCTTGGCCGAAGCACCCAGTCATGGCTTGCCCGCGCTTCAGTATGATAAATCATCCCCAGGGGCCGCCGCCTATATGGTCTTGGCCGCCGAGCTCATGGGTAAACAAACAGTCACTACTTGCTGAGGAATTTATGGTCGTAAAACGAGGTGGTTTAGGGCGCAATTTATCAGCTTTGCTCAGTCATACCGATGGGGCCTTGCTTGCAATTGAGCGGGGTGAGAATGTCGTGCAACTAAACCTTGCTGTCAATACATTACAGCCTGGAAAATACCAGCCTCGTAGCGAGATGGATGAAGCAGGACTCGTTGAGCTTGCTGAGTCCATTAAAAAACAGGGGTTATTACAGCCCTTGGTGGTCCGCGAAATCGCAACGGGCCGTTATGAGATTATTGCCGGTGAAAGGCGTTGGCGTGCTTGTCAATTGGCCGGTATGACCGACGTCCCCGTTCTACTCCGTCAAGTGGATGACCAAATGGCCATGGCAATCGCCCTGGTTGAAAATTTACAACGCGAAGATTTAAATGCAATGGATGAGGCGCGGGCAATGCACCGTTTAACCACGGAATTTGCATTAACCCATCAACAAGTTGCAGACTTGTTATGCAAATCACGTGCAGCAGTGAGTAACTATTTACGCCTTTTAAACTTATGTAGCGAGGTGAGACGGCTGTTGGAACAGGGTGCTCTGGACATGGGGCATGCACGTTGCTTGCTCGCACTGGATGAACACCAACAATATCAAGTGGCCCAATTGGTGGTTGCTAAAGAGTTATCCGTTCGTGAAACTGAAGCCTTGGTCGCGAGGGTGAAAGCCCACGTCGAAACACCTCAAAAAACAAAAGTAGAATTAGAACCCCGTTTTGAAACCGCCTTACAAACCTTGGCACAATTACTGCAAACCAAGGTCAACATTAAGCAGGGAAAAGCAGGCAAAGGAACCTTGGTGATTCATTATGATACGGTACAAACCTTACAACAAATGATTGAACAGTTGCTTAGCTAAGGATCGGACCATTAAGGGATAGATAAAGTGTCACGAACAATAGGGGCTCTAAGCGAACAACAAGCTTGTGAATATTTGATCTCACAAGGCTTACAACTTGTCATGAGCAATTACAGCTGTAAAATGGGTGAAATTGATCTCATCATGCGGGACAAGGATTGCTTGGTTTTTGTTGAAGTACGTCAGCGAGCATCCGGTGCATTTGGGGGCGCTTTGTCAAGTGTAACCCATCGTAAACAACAAAAATTGATCAAAACGGCTCAGTTGTATTTAATGGTTAACAACTGGCACAACCAATACCCGATTCGCTTTGATGTATTGAGCATGGAAGGTGTTCCGATTGAGATAAATTGGATTAAAAATGCATTCGGATCTGATTTTTAAATCATAGAGGGTATCAATGGAAGAAAGGATAAGGCACCTCTTTGGTGTTGGGATTGAGGCAAAAATTGCAGCAGCGGATGCATTGACCCCTATTATCGCCAGTGCGGGTTTACGCTTGGTGAATTGCTTGTTAAATGACGGTAAAATTCTCTTATGTGGCAATGGGGGGTCGGCCGCCAATTGTATGCATTTTTCCGCTGCGATGATCAATCATTTTGAGGTCGATCGCCCCCCACTGCCTGTCATGGTGTTGTCGTCTGATGTCTCCGTTTTAACAGCCGTCACCAACGAGGGTCACTATGATCAAGTCTTCGCTCGCCAAATACAGGCCTTGGGAAAAGAGGGGGATCTATTACTAGCCCTTTCAACTTCTGGAAATTCAGGTAACCTATTGCAAGCTGTGAATGCTGCCAATGACAGAGGCATGGATACGATAGTGCTAGGAGGGCGAGATGGCGGCCTTTTAGCAAACCATCTGGGTCCTGAAGACATTGAAATACGGGTAATGGGCGATACAGCCGCACAAATCCGAGAAACGCACTTGTTTATTTTACATTGTTTTTGCGATGTAATTGAGCAATCATTATTTGGTCAAATGTTGGGGTAAATATGAAATGGTTACAAATGCTTAGGTCCGCTCCGTCCCAATCTTCTCTAAGTGGGTTCACTAAAGCACTGATTTATTTGTTAATGGGGACCTTATTGACGAGTTGTGCCGTGGCCGTTGTGGTGGGGGCCGCAGGGAGCATGGCCGTTTATGACAGGCGAAGTATTTCAACCATAGAGCGGGATGCCCGTATATTTTATGTGGTTCACAAGGCCATCGTAACTGATCCGCGTTTTCATGACTCACGTATCCTTGTGAGTAGCTTTAATCATGTGGTTTTATTGGTTGGTCAAACACCAGCAGCCTCCTTGCGTGTTGTTGCTGAAAAAGTGGCTCGCAGTGCACCCAATGTCCGTCGAGTCTATGATGAAATTACAGTCGATGCCCCCTTGTCACTCACACAACGAAGTAAAGATACGTTTATTACAACGCAGGCTCGAAGTAACATGTTGAGAGAAAGCGATTTAGAATCCGGCTCAATCCGGATTGTTACTGAAAATGGAATTGTGTATTTGATGGGTATTGTAACGCAAGATCAAGCCAATATAGCCGTTAACGTGGCAAGACATGTGTCGGGTGTGGTGAGGGTGGTGAAGGTGTTTCAGTATATCACCTAGGGTCTGTTGACATTTGCTCTACAGTCCCTACGTGGCGCGGCTCGTCCGCACCATCCAGGAGATCTCTAGATACCACGGACAAACCGCGGTACGTAGGGGGTTGTGTATGTTTTAAAAAAATGAAATGTCAACAGACCCTAGTGAAAAAAGCAACGGAGGTGCGCTATCAAAAAGCTATCTGCTATGATCCATCTCCTTGTGTTGCTGTTGATCAGCACCCTATTAACTGGCTGCATTAGCAATGTATGGACGGGCGCCTCTTTAATTTATGATCGCCATAATATTTACAAAAAGATCAGCGATTTTCAGCTCTCCGCTGATGCAAGCCGGGCTTTATACCACGATCAACGGTTTAAAAGCCCCGATTGCACCATTGATTTGGCCATATTTAATGGAGATATTCTTCTATCAGGCCACGTGCCAACAGACGAGCTCCGTCAGGAGGCCCAAAATCGGATCACTGCATTAAAAGAATATAGACGATTTTTTAATCAATTGGCCGTCGCCTCAGAAAAAGACCACTCCCTAAAGGATAACTGGATCACCACAAGAATTCGAAGCGAAATTTTCGCAAATGCCGATATTGATCCCCACACATTTAAAGTCGTGACTACCGACCACATTGTATATTTAATGGGTGATGTGATTCCAAAAGAGGCCTCCATCGTGATTCACATGGCAAGCCATTGTCCAGGGGTAAAGCGCGTCGTTAAATTATTTAAATATTATAATTTAAGCGATAAGCCTCAGTGATTTTAATCATAAACTGCGCGATCAGTATAAGTCTAAGGCCATTAATTCATGCCCAATAAAAAGGCCTGAATTTTCTCAGGCCAGTCGATGCTTTTCCAATCAGGAAAGTGGCTAACCTGAGTGGATATTTATACTTTAGCAATGGATTCCACCTTTATCCAGTCGTTTACGAAATTTTTGTAATATAAATGCAAATAACTGTCCAGAAAACCCATTTGAACTTTTTTCTAGTCGACAATCGAGGCGCTAATGAACTAACTGTGGAAAATATGCTAGTTGGCGTTGCTTATCCAGATTGATTACTTTATAATCCGCGCGAAAACATAGGTGAATTCGTGAAAAATCATCCGGGTGAACAAAGTGCCAAACGGTTGTTGCACTGCCAGTTCACGCTAACACTGTTGCTTGCAACCTTAGGGCTCTTGTTCTCAGGTCTTGTGGCAGGATTGTCTGCCCTGTTAGGCGGCCTGGTTAGCGTTATCCCTAATGCTTATTTTTCACGAAAATTATTTCAGCATCAGGGCGCACGTGCAGCACAACAAATCGTCAATAACTTCTACAAGGGCGAGGCGATGAAATTAATGCTGACCGTTGCTTTGTTTGCCATGGTGTTTAAATGGTTTAAAATCATTCCGCTGGTGTTTTTTTTAGTATTTATAACAACACAAATGGTGTTTTGGTTTTCACCATTAATATTTAACAATCAGAATGGGCCGAAAAGTGACTGAAATGGTATCAAGCACACATTACATCAACCATCATCTAACGTATCTATCTTATAACCTCAAGACCATGAGCCTTGGCACGGGAGGGGGATTTTGGACGCTCAATTTAGATACCCTGTTCTTTTCCGTAATCCTTGGTGTGCTGGCGCTGCTCTTTTTATATATGGGCGCTCGCCGTGTCACCACTGGGGTTCCCGGCAAATTACAAAATTTTTCTGAACTCATGTTGAGTTTTGCAGACAACCAAGTTAAAGATTGTTTTCATGGTAAAAATAATGTCATTGGTCCTTTGGCCTTAACCATTTTCATCTGGGTATTCCTGATGAATTTTATGGATATTTTGCCCGTTGATATACTGCCTGCTTTAGCACAACTGGTCGGGATTCATTATTTGAAAGTGGTGCCCACGAATGATCTTAACCTTACCTTTGGTTTGTCTATCTCCGTATTTTTCTTAATATTTTTCTATAGCCTCAAAATCAAAGGCATCAAAGGATTTACCAAGGAGCTAACCCTTCAGCCCTTTAACCATGTGCTATTTATACCCTTTAATCTGTTGCTGGAATTGGTAGGCTTGATTGCAAAACCCATTTCTTTATCCCTGCGGCTATTTGGCAATTTATATGCCGGTGAGCTGATATTTGTTTTACTGGCATTGCTCACACTGAATGCAAGCACCTCGAATATTGCAACGTCAGCAACATTGGGTGTGACACAATTTTTGTTATCCTTGGCCTGGTCTATTTTCCATATCCTGGTCATTACGTTACAAGCCTTTATTTTCATGGTGTTGACGATTGTTTATCTCAGTCTCGCCCACGAAGATCATTAGGATCGGTTGACGGCACCACCTTAACCAAGATGGTGCCATTATCAACAAATCCTAAACAGTTTTTTATTACCATTGTCCATTAAGGGGATTAACATGCAAGCTGTAAATTTAATAGCACAAGTTCAAAGTATGACGGTGATCGCGGTCGCTTTATTGATTGGGTTGGGTGCGTTAGGAACTGCCATCGGGTTTGGATTGTTGGGTGGTAAGTTCTTAGAGGGTGCGGCCCGTCAACCAGAAATGGTACCGATGTTACAAGTAAAAATGTTTATTGTTGCAGGTCTTTTGGATGCGGTCACCATGATTGGCGTCGGTATTGCATTATTTTTCACATTTTCAAATCCATTCTTAAACGCTTTGGGTGCATGATATAAAGGTGTTAAGGCCCAAGGGACTATGAAAGCGTAACGAGGATATTTTAGCGCCCGATTATTCTTTTATAGCCCCCATGTTACGAGGCCTATTAGTGCCCCGATTGTTACAGGAGAGATGACCTTGGATATCAATTTAACACTGGTTGTACAGGTGCTGGTCTTTGCCGCATTTGTATGGTTTACCATGAAATTCGTTTGGCCACCGCTGGTGAAAGCACTGGAAGAACGGCAAGAAAAAATTGCAGATGGACTGGCTGCCGCTGAGCGTGGCCGAAGAGAATTGGAGCTAGCCCAACATCGAGTCAAAGATGAGATGAAACAAGCAAAAGTTGATGCGGCCGACATCCTTGAAAAAGCCCATCGCCGCGCGACCCAGATCGTCGAAGAAGCCAAAGATGATGCACGTCTTGAGGCGCAAAAATTAGCGAAAATAGCAGAAGAGCAAATCACACAAGCACTGAATAGTGCAAAAGATACGCTACGTAAACAAGTGGCGGTGCTCGCTGTCGCTGGCGCTGAAAAAATATTAATGCGTGAAATTGATGAAGCTGCCAATCGAGCCCTGCTCACTAACCTGATAGCAGAGATTTGATATGTCTGATTCTACAACCGTCGCACGACCCTATGCTAAAGCCCTCTTCAACCATGCACTGGGTTTGAAAAATTTAGCCGCCTGGTCTTTAACGCTCGAATCGTTAGCCAACATTGTGCTAAACCCCGAGGCCTCAAATTTTATTGGTAACCCGGCTTCAACGGCATCCCTACAAGCAGCACTCATGCTGTCGGTCTGTTCTAAAAAAAATCTGGCGGGCGATGAGATGGCCGTCGATAATTTCGTCAACATGTTAGCCGAAAACAAACGCTTACCCGTATTACCCGATATTTATGCTCAATATGAAGCATTGCGTGCCGAACAAGAAAAAACACTCATCGCCAATGTCCGTAGTTTTGCAGCATTGAGTTCCACCGAGGAACAGGACCTCATCAACGCATTAAGTCAGCGCTTGCAACGAAAAGTAACGTTGGAAGTCAACATCGACCAATCTTTGCTGGGTGGCGCCGTCATTCAGGCAGGAGACTTGGTCATCGATGGCTCGGTGCGAGGAAAGTTAACTAAACTCGCCACCAATTTGGCCGCGTAAATTAGAGGATAAATTTCATGTCAGAACAAATCGCATTAAATCCATCTGAAATCAGCGAATTAATCAGAAATAAAATAGAACAATTTAAAGTGGTCTCAGAAGCCCGCAATGAAGGCACCATCGTCAGCGTAAAAGATGGGATCGTCCGTTTACATGGCCTCGCTGATGTCATGCAAGGGGAAATGATTGAGTTTCCTGGTGGTATTTATGGCTTGGCATTGAACCTGGAGCGAGATTCCGTCGGTGCGGTCATCATGGGTGATGCAAGTCACTTGTCTGAAGGCCAGAAGGGAAAGTGCACAGGACGCATCCTAGAAGTCCCTGTGGGCCGTGCCTTATTGGGCCGTGTGGTGGATGCATTGGGTAGCCCTATTGATGGAAAAGGCCCGATTGAATCCGACACCCTTTCCCCAATTGAAAAAGTAGCGCCAGGCGTTATTGCTCGTAAGTCAGTCGACCAGCCCGTACAAACTGGATTAAAAGCCATTGATGCGATGATTCCTATTGGGCGTGGACAACGTGAGCTGATCATTGGTGACCGACAAACAGGTAAAACTGCCATTGCCATCGATGCCATTATTAATCAAAAAGGCACAGGCGTTGTCTGTGTTTATGTGGCCATCGGACAAAAAGCCTCCTCGGTTGCGGCCTTGGTCAGAAAACTTGAAGAACACGGTGCGCTCGAGCACACCATCATTGTTGTTGCCGGTGCGGCAGACTCTGCAGCCCTCCAATTTTTGGCCCCCTATGCCGGATGTGCAATGGGCGAATATTTTATGGAGCGTGGTGAAGATGCCTTGGTTGTTTATGATGATTTAACCAAGCAAGCCTGGGCTTACCGCCAAATTTCTTTATTATTACGTCGCCCACCTGGTCGTGAAGCCTACCCTGGGGATATTTTCTATTTACATTCACGCCTCCTTGAACGAGCTGCACGAATTAATGCTGCTGAGGTTGAGCGATTAACGAAAGGCGAGGTCAAAGGAAAAACAGGCTCGCTGACCGCATTACCTATTATCGAAACACAGGCTGGTGACGTGTCAGCGTTTGTTCCGACCAACGTTATTTCAATCACCGATGGTCAGATTTTCCTTGATGTTGATTTGTTTAACTCAGGCATTCGGCCTGCGATTAACTCAGGCTTATCTGTATCACGGGTCGGTGGGGCCGCTCAAACTAAAATCATGAAAAAATTAGGGGGCGGGACACGTCTCGCACTGGCACAGTTTCGTGAATTAGAAGCTTTTTCACAGTTTGCATCTGATTTAGATGATGTGACCCGGAAGCAATTGGAACGAGGTCAACGCATCACTGAATTAATGAAGCAAAAACAATATGCCCCTTATTCAGTTGCCCAAATGGCCTTGTCGTTATTCACGGCTGAGAAAGGCTATCTGGATGACATTCCTGTTTCTGAAATCAGTCTATTTGAGGCAGCCCTGCAAAGTTATATGCACAGCTCACACGCAGCTTTGATGCATAAAATTAATGAAGCAGGCGCTTATGATGATTCCATTGAGGCTGAATTGAAAGCCGCTGTTGTTGAATTTAAACGCACAGGTAGCTGGTAAACTCATAAAGGTGAAGCAAGACTATGGCTGGAGCAAAAGAAATTCGCTCAAAAATTGCGAGCATTAAAAACACGCAAAAAATAACACGAGCGATGGAAATGGTAGCAGCAAGCAAGATGCGCAAAACGCAAGAGCGAATGCGTGCATCGAAGCCTTATGCAAGTAAAATTTATGATGTCGTAAAGCACATTGCTAGGGCCACTTCCGAATACCATCATCCCTTCATGAGAAGGCGAGACATTAAGCGTATCGGCATCATCGTGGTGACTTCCGATCGGGGCTTATGTGGCGGTTTAAACGCGAATTTGTTGCGGGAAACCATCAACACCATGCGGCCCTGGCATGCTGAAGGCAAAGAAGTTGATCTGTGTGTGATTGGCCGTAAAGGACAGGCATTTTTTAAGCGCGTTGGTGGACATGTTACAGCGTCCATTGATCAGCTCGGGGATACCCCTGGCATTAAGGATTTATTAGGGGCCGTAAAAGTGATGTTGGATGCTTTTTACGACGGTGAAATTGATGACTTGCACGTGGTTTACAATGAATTTGTGAATACCATGACGCAAAGACCCACGGTCAAACAGCTCTTACCTTTACCTGTTGCTGAAGAAGACAGCAAAGTCTTGGGGCATCATTGGGATTATATCTATGAGCCTGATGCCAAAGAATTGCTCGATGAACTGCTCGAACGTTATATCGAACTTCAAGTTTATCAAGCGGTGATCGAAAATATTGCCTGTGAACAAGCAGCAAAAATGATTGCCATGAAAAGTGCAACCGATAATGCTGGTGATTTAATTAAAGAATTTCAATTGGCTTATAACAAAGCCCGACAAGCCGCGATTACTCAAGAATTAGCGGAAATTGTCGGTGGTGCAGCCGCTACATAAGAGGGTATATGATGAATTCAGGAACAGTTGTTCAAGTAATTGGTGCCGTGGTTGACGTTGAGTTTCCTCGAGATGCCGTGCCGAATATTAATGATGCCCTCCAGTTGGTTGAGGGTGATTTGGTTTTTGAAGTACAACAACAATTAGGCGATGGCGTGGTTCGTACGATTGCCATGGGAACCACCGATGGGTTGAAACGCGGTGTAAAAACCCAAAACACAGGCAAGCCCATTCAAGTGCCTGTCGGTAAAAAAACCTTAGGCCGCATTATGGATGTTTTAGGTCGCCCTGTGGATGATGCAGGACCTATTGGTGCCGAGGAACATTGGTCTATTCATCGTCAACCACCCAGTTATGAAGAACAAGCCGGTAGCCAAGAGTTATTAGAAACCGGTATTAAAGTGATTGACTTGCTTTGTCCTTTTGCGAAGGGCGGGAAGGTCGGTCTTTTCGGTGGCGCGGGCGTGGGTAAAACCGTCAACATGATGGAATTGATTCGTAATATCGCTATTGAACACAGCGGATACTCTGTATTTGCAGGTGTTGGTGAGCGAACCCGTGAAGGCAATGACTTCTACCATGAAATGAAAGACTCGAATGTCTTGGATAAAGTATCCCTTGTTTATGGGCAAATGAATGAGCCCCCTGGCAACCGGTTGCGTGTTGCATTGACAGGTCTTACCATGGCAGAAAAATTTCGTGATGAAGGCCGTGACGTCCTGTTATTTATCGATAATATTTATCGTTATACCTTGGCGGGCGTTGAAGTGTCTGCATTGCTCGGCCGTATGCCGTCTGCCGTAGGCTACCAACCCACATTGGCTGAAGAAATGGGGATGTTGCAAGAGCGAATTACCTCCACTAAAACAGGCTCAATCACCTCCATTCAGGCTGTTTATGTGCCTGCAGATGACTTGACCGATCCCTCGCCTGCAACAACGTTTGCGCATTTGGATGCGACCGTTGTATTGTCGCGACAAATTGCAGAGCTTGGTATTTATCCTGCAGTTGATCCTCTAGATTCCACCTCACGCCAGTTGGATCCACTGGTTGTAGGCCAGGAACACTATGATACGGCTCGTCGAGTCCAACAAACTTTACAGCGTTACAAAGAGCTAAAGGATATCATCGCGATCTTAGGAATGGATGAATTATCAGAAGATGACAAACGGGTTGTTTCCAGGGCACGAAAAATTCAACGTTTCTTGTCACAGCCCTTTTTCGTCGCGGAAGTATTCACAGGCTCTCCTGGAAAATATGTGTCATTAAAAGATACCATCAAAGCATTTAAAGGTATTTTGGTTGGTGAATATGATGATTTACCAGAACAAGCTTTCTATATGGTCGGTAACATTGACGAAGCCGTGGCCAAAGCCAAAACTTTATGAGGCAAACCGATATGGCAATTACAACCCACTTGGATATTGTTAGCGCAGAGCGGGAAATATTTTCTGGTGTCGTTGAAATGGTGGTTGCAACCGGTACGCTGGGTGAAATAGGGATAGTCCCCGGGCATGCCCCTTTGTTAACGATATTAAAACCAGGTGAGATTTGTGTCACCCTCCCAGGAGGGACTCAAGTCGTATACTATGTTTCAGGCGGCATGTTAGAAGTACAACCCTACTACGTTACGGTACTGGCTGATGCCGTTGAACGCGCTGACAGTCTCGACGAGGCAGCCGCTATTGCGGCAAAAGATCGCGCCCAGGAAGCCATCGCTAACAAAGGGGCCGAACTGGATTACTCGCTGGCTTCAATGGAGCTTGCCCGGGCAGTAGCCCAGATCCGTGCCATCCAAAAGGCCAGGCGAATGCTGAAGTAATTCACGCCCGGGAATGGCTTGTCCTTGACCAGTGATTCCCGGGCATGAAAAAAGCGTGATAAACACACAGCGTTTTAAGTGCAAGAGAAACAAAATTTCGTAAACGGTCAGCCCCGGTCACATCGGTAACAAAAGTGACCGGGTAGGACCCTTATCATTACCCACATTCCGCCAGGTCCTAATCAGCCACGGCGTGTCGGGGGCCTGTCATGGTGGTCTTTGTTTTACATGCTCGCAAGCTCCGCGTGAAAAACAAAGACCACCACGCCACCCCTCCAAATAGATTGATCAAGCGCCCAAATAAACATCACTTTAGATGGGGCAGCCCTGCTTGATCCCCCCTTGATGCCTTGCATATTCATATATTTACGACTATATTCATAAAAAATACAAAATAAATTGGAGTGCAGTCTAAATGATAAATTCGTTGAGGCTCATTTATCATCGGCTAGTTGAACAAGTCAGCATGGATTTTCACCGGTATTTATTTGCTTCCTTTAATACCAGCAATAGATTGACAGGCTTAATCGGTGCACGAGGCGTCGGCAAAACCACATTATTATTACAATTTATAAAAGAACACTACCCTAATTTAAACAATACGATATATGTATCCGCTGATCATATTTACTTTGAGCGGGTCAGCTTATATGAGTTTATTGAAAATTTATATTTAACTGAAGGGGTGAGCATTTTTTTTATTGATGAAATTCATAAATATGCCAATTGGAATCAGGAAATAAAAAATTTGTATGATGGATTCCCAAACATTAGCATTGTTTTTTCAGGCAGTTCCAGTTTAGATTTAGTCAAAGGAAGTTACGATTTATCTCGCCGAGCTAAATTATACCATTTGGCTGGTATGTCATTTAGAGAATATCTGAACTTTCATGCATCACTGCAGATCCAGCCCATTTTGCTTACAGAACTACTGGAAAACACCCAACAACTTGATCGAGTTTTTCCTCATATTAATAAGATAAAAGGCTATTTTCAGGATTTTTTACAAAATGGATTTTATCCATTCATGCTTGAAGATCCATTAAGTTACTACGAAAAACTATTACGGGTCATCGATAAAACCATCTATGAAGACATTGCAAATTTTTATAAGTTAAAAACGGAAAACCTTCATCACTTTAAAAAAATCTTAGGTTTTATTGTTACTATCCCCCCCGGAAAACTATCCATACATAATTTAGCAAAAAACTTGAGCATTGATGATAAAACAGCCTCTAATTATTTAACTATCTTACATGAAACAAATTTAATCCGTCTTATTTTTGCTAATGCCAAGGGAAATCAAATATTACGAAAACCTGAAAAAATATTCATTGAGAATACTAACTTACATTATGCCCTATCCAACAAAATCAATTCTATATTAGAGATAGGTGCTGTTCGAGAACTATTCTTTCTGCAATCACTTTGTCACGCAGAGCATGACGTATTTTATAGTGACATCGGTGATTTTGTAGTTCATGACATCCTATTTGAAGTGGGTGGAAAAAATAAAACAAGACACCAAGTCAAATCCCAAGCTCAGGCATTTTTAGTTAAAGATGATACGCTTATCTCAGGCCCTCAGATGATACCACTTTATTATTTTGGTTTTTTATATTAGGGCGTGTTCGTTCAAGCATAGAGGCATTCTATCCCTTGATAAAAATCACAGCAACTCGCCCAAAAAGTTCAGTGCAGGCAAGCGGTTAAGCTTAGATGGCTTTTAAACCTAGAAAAAGCAGTAGAAGACGTAGCGAGAAGGTTAAAGGATTGCGAAAACCATCTAAGCTTAACCGCTTGCTCATTGAATTCTGACGCAGGGCAGGAATTGCTGTAAAAACCAGCCCCCCGCCACGCAATATGCAAAAAATAAATACAAAAAAGCTTGTCAATTGGTGTTGTGAATGTTAAGGTATTAATTTTAACGGTCTGTTTGTTTTTTTGTTTCTCGGGGGCATGATGGTTGATTCTCAATTGGCTAAAACTTTTTCCGAAGACAAACAGCGGTTTTTTTCATCAATTGAATCGCAAAAAGATGCATCCCTCATCCCCTTGGCAAGGAATCACTCCAGATACCGATTGGCACTGACGCCTCTGCCTGCTGACCGACCATTAGAAAAAAATAAATTATACCTAGAACGCTTTAGTTTTCAACGTCGTTATAATTATAAATTCTTAGATGGTTCCAATCGGCTGATACAAGGCGAGAACACGGATTTTGCTGATATTTTGAGGCAAACAACGCAACAAGGCCACAATGGATTTCACTTTGTAGCCCAACATCGCGCGTTGATCGTGCAAGAATTTAATACTTTATACGCAGCCCTCCTGAAGAATGGAAGAGAAAGAGAGGCCTTCTGGGCTCATTGTTATTCCCTCTGCTTTGATTTGGAAAATTATTACCTAGATGATGCCTATTCAAACCCTGTTGAAGCGGCTAAATATTATGAGTTAAGAAAAAAGCTTGAATATCGCCTCGAGCACAAGCGCTTCGAGGAGCAAACAAAGCGCAAGCATATCGAACGCAGCATCGCTCAACAACTGAGTGCCGCCATTGTTGATCTGCTCGATACCCTTCAACATACCTCTGCTATACGAGCATGGCTCGGTTTTATCAATCTCTATCGTATTTTATTTGTGTTCAGTCGGCTTGCTGTGAAACAGTCGTTGGTCTTGGCTACCGAACTCAAATGGATAGAAAGCTTGTCTCGTTTAATTCATATGCCGATTGACGTCACCGCATTGGTTTCAATGATCAATGCCCCCAATGGATTGTTTAATCTTTTAAGTGTGGGCCTTTTTGAGCTGCGATTGTGCATCATTCTCTGTGAAATCGCAAAACACGTGTGGTTCGTTTCAACGGAAAAAGAGCAGTCTCGAACAAAAACCGAACGATTAAAACAAGAACTATATGAGCGCTGTCTTGAGCTTTATAATGATTTGGCTTGGTCTATTGTGAATACCCTATGTAATTTTGGTTATTTATCTGACCCCATTGCTATTCAGTTAACCGCTGTATTTTTGTTATTCGATGCGATGGCCCTGATGGCGCGGTACCTGATGGATAGGCAGACTTATTTGCTTAAAACAGAGCAATTTAAGCTCGAGCAACAATTTTATCTGAATTCTACTACACTGACGCCTGAACAAATTGAACAACACCTTTCAGTATTGCGCGAGCAACAACTTGAACTTGATATTGAGTGGGGTGCTAATCGTGCTAAATTATGGTTTCTTACCGGTGCGGCATTGGTATTAATGTGTGGTTTTTCAGCCTCATTCATTTTTCTCATCCCCGCAACAGCGGCAACCTTTAGCCTATTGGCTTGCACCGTGGCGGTTGCAATGTTTCTTTCATCGGGCAAATATCAAGAGTATAAAAAAGCGACACTGAGTCAGGAATTGGCACCAGGCGAGGATCTTGAAGCAGCGGCCAAAGCCGTAAGTGATGCACGATGGGCTTTTTATACCACCCTGACTAAAAATACAGTCATGCCGCTCGTCATGGTCACAGCCTTTGCTGTATTTTGGCCAGGCGCCCTCGTATTGGCGGTGGGCTATATTTACAACGAGAGTCGAGGTTCGCCTACCCCACCAGCGGTAAACCCGAATGATTCAAGCGTGAAGGCTCTGCGTGATGATGAGCGCGATGCCGATCTTGCACAAATACCAATGATTGCATGCTAATGCCGTCAATTGGTCGGATACATCTCATTAACGGCCGCAATATCCTTTTCAGTTAAATGCCGTCGTTGACCAATTTCTACATTATCCATTAAAGGAATAATTGTTTTTTCCCCATTTTTTGAAAAAGCATCCGGTGGATAATGCATAATCGATTGGTAATCATATTCACCATAGTCTCGCCCATCCGTCAAATGCTGTTCAAAATTATAGCGGTGATCTTCATCGATATTTTCCCAAGCAATCCGAATATAGCTGTCCCTGTCCGCACGGGACTGTTCATGCCATAACCCTAACGCGTGGCCTATCTCATGCACGGTATTCATGGTATTACAGCGCGGCGCCAATAAAACAACTTGGCGCCCTTTCTGTTTCCCAACGTATGAGGCACAGGTCGTGCCACTTGCGGGGATAAATGAAAGATAATCAGGATAATTGTCACGATTCTTTGAAGTAACCTCAACAAAACTGACGTTGGACTTCTGTTGCCAAAGGGTAATGGCTTGCAATGCAGCCAACTTGGTTGCAAAAGGCAGCTCTTCAGCCAATTCAAACGGTACAATCCCATGAAACCAAAAATTACCGCCCAGTTTATACAAAATAGATGCTTTTAAGAGCCCACCATGGCTTAATTTACCTAGAATAATATCCCCTTCACTGACTGCATAATGATCCGTTGCTTCATAAGTGATAGTGCGAGGCCCAAGCCGTTGATCCATGAGCGTTACCTGGCCTAAACTTCCCGAAAAAACCGCGGGCGTCCATAGGCTAAGGAGGCTAGAAAAAATAATTACCGTGATAAAAAAACGCCTCATCGCTTAACTCCTGCTGTCATTCATATCAGTCCCCTTGTTTTTAAGTGCCCACTCATAAAGCTCATTTTTAGGGGCTTTGGTGAGCTCAGAGGCTATGGTGACTGCTTGTTTCAAAGGTAAGTGCTTAAGTAAAATGGATAGCACACGAAAATGCTCCATGATTTCTTTAATGGGGGCTCGGGGAGGAATAATCAAGACGAACTCCCCCTTGATATGCTGAGTATCGACTAATAACCATTCTTTAACGGTGCCAGGATTTCCAGACACAAACCGCTCAAACGTTTTCGTTAGCTCTTTTGCCAAAACCAATTCACAGAAAGCCCCAAACACAAGAGCAATATCATCAATGCAAGCTAAAATACGATGGGTTGATTCATAAAAGACCAGGGTATGTTCGTGCTGACGAAGGAATTCCAGTTTTTGTTGTCTCGCTGTTTGTTTTGCAGGTAAAAATCCACAAAATGTAAACGTGTCACAGGCAACACCTGCAGCTGAGAGGGCTGCAATCAAGGCACAGGCGCCAGGGATTGGAACCACTGAAATACCTGCCGATTGTGCAAGGCGGACCAGCGTAAAACCGGGATCATTAATAAGTGGTGTGCCTGCATCACTAATAAGCGCACAAGATTTGCCATTTAAAAGCAAACCCATCATTTCATCACTTTTGTTCGCTTCATTATGGGCATGAAGGGAAATCATTGCTTTTTTTATCCCTAATAGCGTTAATAACTGCCCTGAGTGACGGGTATCTTCTGCAAGAATAAAATCGACGGATTGGAGAATGCTTAATGCGCGTAAACTAATATCATCCCGATTCCCGATAGGGGTCGCGACAATATAAAGCGTGCCGGGAGTGCTTGCTGAAGTCTCTATCATGGTTTATCCTCTTCGATTCTTGCTCAGCGGAAAGGCTGTTATCTTGTTAATATTACGCACCTTAAAACAACTAGGGTTGACGATTTGTGTCATTTTACTCTCGCAATGCATGAATGTAACGGATCTCCCGGCACAACCGGCTCATCATCAATTAGCGAGCCCCTTTAGCCTGCCAGCAACAACCTACCTCGCGTCTGCAAAAAATAAGACCGGTAGCGATCAGCAAGCCTTGATGATGATGGCCGCAGGCCGATTAATTGATGAGGGCCAATGGCGCGAAGGGCATACCTTGCTATCGCAAACAGAGAATCTACCAGCAGACAACGCCAATGAGAAGCCCTTATTGTTGGCTAAAATTGAGTTGCTGCGTGAACAGCCACACGCAGCGATGACCCAACTCGACTCTGTCCGAGATATTAACAATTTGCCGATATATTATCAAGCTCAATACCACGAGTTACGGGCTATAGCCTATCAATCTGTGGGTAATCTCACACACTCCGTGACTGAACGGATTAAACTGGAGCCTTTATTGCCCGATGAGGCCTCTAAAATAAATAACCATCGTGCCTTGTGGTCGACACTAACAAGCATCGCGCTGCCAGCGCTTGAGGCCCTCAAGGTAGAGGCGCCTCAAGGTTCAACATTAGAGGGCTGGATACAATTAGCAGACATTGCAAAAATCCCCACCAATAACCCGCACCTGATGCAAGATGAGGTCTACCAGTGGCAAAAAAACCACCCAACGCATCCGGGTAACACCGTTTTGGCCTCCCCTCGTGAAGGGGGTGCTCCGCACCTGTTTTCCCAACCAAAGCACATTGCATTAATGCTCCCATTGACAGGCCCCCTAGCAGGCCCAGGTCTTGCCATTAAAGAAGGTTTTATGGCAGCGCGCGAGGCAGACCATGGGACGGTGGGGGCAAAAATAAGTTATTACAATACCGATGCGGCCAATGTAGAAGCTATTTATCAACAAGCAGTTGCTGAGGGTGCCGATTATATTGTGGGTCCTTTAATGAAAGCAAATGTTGCCCGTGTTGCTGCAATGGATCATCCCGTGCCCACTTTATTGTTAAATGATGTGGAACCCCAGCCGAATCAAGGGGCCTACCTTTTGGGTCTGTCACAAAATGTTGAAGCAGAGCAAGTTGCCCTTAAAGCCCGCCAAAAAGGCTTAAGTCGCGCCCTGGTCATCGCCCCCAATGGCGCATGGGGTGATGAGGTCATCAAAGCATTTGAACGCCAATGGCGACATGGTGGTGGCGCTGTTGTGGATACCTTGCATTATCGTTCAAATGACGATACCAATGCCATGATGCGTGATTTTTTACAGATTTCTAACAGTGAGGCCCGTCTGCAGCTGTTAAAAAAAGCAGTAGGGCAACACATTGAAATGACACCGAGTCGACGTCGAGATTTTGATGTGATTTTCATGGTGGCTTACCCATCCAAAGCACGGCAAATCATGCCCTTGTTAAAATACTATTATGCAGGCGATGTCCCTGTTTATGCGACCTCAATGGTCTATGCAGGAAATACCGATGCCATGAAGGACCGCGATCTGAATGGGATTATTTTCTCTGACATGCCGTGGGTATTTACACACTCAATGAGCAATAAAAATTGGCCAGAGCCATTGAATAGCTACAACCGCTTGTATGCCTTAGGAATGGATAGTTATGCATTAAGCACGCAACTCAACCAATTATTATTATTTCCCTCAATGGGCGTGAGTGATAAAACTGGTGTGCTTTCTTTAAATTCATCACAACAAATAGCCCGCACCCTTGCCTTTGGCCAATTTAAAAATGGGTTGCCACAATTATTAGGATCATGAGTTTATTGATAATCCACTTGTAGCTCTAATGGCATTAATGTTTGAATGCGTGCATACAACGCCATGATTTCTTCGCAAAACACGTGTTCTTGCTGACGATTTTCCCATAAAAAATAATCAGCGCCTTTTCGAAAGGCAAGCTGTCGGGATAGTGTGTGAATGAGTTGCATATCTTTTTGGGATAAATTGAGTTCATGATTTAATTCGATGAGTTCTAATAGTGTTTTGTATTGTCTGACTTGGTGATGATCATGCAACAAATAGGCCTTTAAGGTCAGCTCAAAGGCTTGGTACATGAGAGAGCTAATGGGCAAAAGCGCATCAATGCTCAACTCGTTTTCCAGAAGAATCACCTCAGCATTTTGTTTTAATAAATATTCTGCACAATAAGCGTGTTGGGTGGCTATTTTTATCATGTCCACTGCATCAAGAAATTGTTTATCCATTCGTCTCGCTCCTTATGTCAGCGTGCAATATATGTTAAAATCAGTCAGTATGAACCATCAATTTTCTGAGTTTCTGAATGAGCCGTTTCATATTGGCTCGCTGCGTTTACCGAATCGCCTGATACAGGGCCCATTGGCAGGCTTTAGCTGCGCACCGTTTCGACAATTGTATTATCAATTTAAGCCGCCTGCCTATTGTGTCTCTGAAATGATCTCAGCCCACGATATAGTATACAAGCATCCTGTTAATTCGCGATATTTATATCGTGCACCAGAAGAAACTAGGCTTTGTTATCAGATTTCAGGCCAGGACCCTTCGATGATGGCCGAAGCTGCGCGTCGCTTGGAGGCTTTAGGCGCTGATTTAATTGATTTAAATGCGGGGTGTCCTAAAAATAAAATCCGAAAAAAGGGAGCTGGCAGCGCATTACTAGACAACCCTGTCCTATTGTGTGAAATTGTTCGTGCCGTTAGAAAGGCGATAGCTATTCCTTTGACCGTTAAATTACGTATTCAAGGGGACATGCATGATATGGACTTGGCCCAATCGCTTGAGGATGCGGGCGCTGATGCCTTAATCATTCACGGTCGACGTTGGACAGATGATTATGACACCCCCTCAGATTGGCATCAAATTAGACACATTAAGGACATCGTTCAAATTCCTGTGATTGCCAATGGGGATATTTCTGATAAAAATAGCTTGATCAAAGCGATAGAAATGAGTGGTACAGCGGCTTATATGATAGCCAGGGCCGGCAGTGGCAAACCTTGGCTCTATCAAGCATTACTTGAAAACCACTCGATGAAAGTCCCTCTACGGGCACAGATTCATCTTTTCATCACCCATTTAGAAGGATTGTCGCAACTTGAAAGTGAACATCAAGCCATTTTACAAAGTAAATCGCTGGTGCGTTATTATTTTGGGAAGGAATTAAGTGCAATGCAACTTAAACACTTTTATTCATTAACTGATTTAAAAACCATTGCGTTGTATTTGATGGATTGTCTAGTGCCCTCGTAAAATACCGCGATACACACCTTGCCGCTGCTCCAAATAATTATCAATATGGGGATTATCAATCAATTGGGAATTGGTATCAAATAGTAAGCAACATTCTTCGACATAAGTCATTTGGCTGCTGTGATCAACCAATAAACGATACCATGGGTTCCGCTTAGAAAAAGCCCGTTTAGAGGCTTGTGGATTATAACGACCCGAGGCTTGAAATAATGGGTCCACATCAATCACCACCGCTCGATAGCCCTGACGTTTGTGAACCACCAGATCGCCAATATTAAATTTAGCTATTTTGCTCATTGATAGCTCCACACCGAACCCATATGGTAAATATCGGCTCATTTGTGTGAAGCTTGAGCAAAAAGATTAGGAATTTAAAATGCGCAATTGCTACCATGTTGATGTGATCGAGGACTTTGATCTGCCGCTATGTCAGCAACCAAAGCACCAAAATACATAAACGGCATGACAGATAACGCAAGTGATAAAGCAAACAAGGCCAGTGAGCTTGTCACTGTAAACAATGCTGGCAATATAGGGATGACTGTGCTTAAAAATACAGTAGCGATAATGGCTTCCGCAATACTTGCACCCTCTCTAGGGGTATTTGCAATACCGAAAAATGTACGGGTATAAGGGAAAAAAGCAAAGTCTGCACACCCTAGAAAAAATTTCCCATAGCCTGTTGTGACATTATTTAATGCTGACATTTATTTCTCCTGTAGATTTAAAATAATAGTGGCTAACATAACTTATAATTATTAAGGGAATATTAAGGGTTTTGTGACAAAAAAATCCAATTTGGCTGGGGTTTGTGTGTTAATTATTAACTCCAGTTAAATCGGTTAATTGATGGGCTGAAATGCTATGGTTTAAGGATACAACGCCTCGTTGAATTACAGCAAGTTCATTATTCATTAACTGAGTTCAAATAGTGCCGAGCCAATAAGCCAAACCAAAACTCAACCCAATATAAATACTCATGGCAGCAGTAACAATAAACACCATCTTCACGATTTTAAACCCATGCGAGGCCCCTAAATGACCCTCTAATAACCAGAGTGCAATCATTGATAACATGACAAAATAAGGAAGAAAATCCACCTCATATCGATGACCTGCGATAGGCAGCATCATAAGAATCAAGGCAATACAACAAGGAATAAAAAAGGCAAAAAGTAAAAACCAACGTAACTGACTATCATATAATCGCTGTTTAAAAGAAACGATAATTAATTTTGGCAAGGCTAAAATTAATACAATAAAGGGTGTGGTACTTAAAATACCAACCATTGAATCCACATAATAATCCTTATCTATAGGAATGACGCCAGAATGAAAAGGTATAGTAATATATGGGAGCTTAAGACTAACGGCGTAGGGCTGTAAGAAATAGTAATAAAGGTTAAATTTGAGATTGCGAGGAATCTTCGAGATCTGCAGACCGGCATCATAAAAATTTTTCAGCGGCGGCGTTTGGCCGAGCTGCCAAGTGTGGCCACATTCAAAAATAGATCCAAATCTCAAATAATTATAAAGTGCTAAAATTATTCCAATACTCACCGAAGGAATGAGCAGTGCTGCAACTTGACTTGCAATTTTTTCTTTAGGTACATATTTTAACAGGTAAATTAAAAGTCCTGGAATAATCAAAGCACAAATGAGAGAAAAATGGGGCCTGCCGGCCGCAGTCAATGATAAAAATAAACTAAATAATGCAACATCTTTTGCTTTATATTGGTTATTAAATACCCTATAAAGAAAAAATAATGCCCAACTCATAAAACAAAAAGCAGAAGCAATGGCTACCTCATACACCAATGGTCTTGACAATAAAAAAGGAGCGCCACCTGCAAACCCCATGAGTAATCCAGCCAATCCAACTTGTAACTCAGAAACATGAGGAAAATACTTGGATTTGATGTTTAGCATTAACGAAAAGCTGGCGATAAACCCGAGGGTTAAAAAGAAGAATGCAGCAAAACCATCTGAGGGATATAATCCGGTTAACCATTTAAATGGTAAATAAAAAATAACAACCGGCAGTGGTCCAAAATAAAGGTAATATTTTCCTTTATATAAAGAAGCATCATGAAGCCGCAATTTGACATTTTGCATGGGATCATAAGGATCGGGTAAATTAAGTAACTCTGCAGAGGGGGGAACAAGAAGATTTAAATGGCCCGATAAAAAACCTTGGGTTAAATATTGATATAAACTATGGGGAATAGCTGTAACATGAAGATGAAAACCCGGATAAAATGCATAAATAAAAATAACATACAAGATCACTGCGGAACGGCAATAAACACTGAGAATCATATGGCGTGTTCCACAAATTTCTTATGTTGAATCACAAACATCTAAGATAAAACGACCGCTTTCAAATTACAAGCTTTTAAGTGTAGCTTATTTTGAGTCACTAACAAAATATCCCCCTGCCACTGTCCTTGCCAGGGCTAATTAAATTTACAGAAACTGTGAGATTGCTTTATGAAGGAACCAACACATATTGAGCTATTACTTCCTTCTTATTTGGAAGAAAGAGACAATGATCCTGAAGTTAGCATCGTCGTTCCCGCATTGAATGAGTAAATAACTATCAGCGAATTTATAGATTGGTGCTGGGAGGGGCTGGCATTAGCAGGTGCTCGTGGGGAAATAATTATTGTTGATAGCTCCTCGGATGAAACAGCCAATATAGCACTTGCCAAAGGAGCGCGCGTGTTACGGACGCCCAAAAAAGGATTAGGTCAGGCATATCTTGATGTGATTCCATACATACGAGGTGACTTTATTATTATGGGTGATTGTGACCTTACCTATGATTTTCGTAATATTAAACCCTTTGTTCAATGTTTAAGAGAAGGAAGCGATTTTGTAATGGGGTCTCGCTTCAAAGGATCAATTGAGAAAGGTGCGATGCCAGCCCTACACCGTTATTTTGGTACACCACTGACAACCTGGTTACTTAACAAAATTTATAAAAGCACTTATACCGATATTCATTGCGGCATGCGTGGTTTGACTAAAAGTGCTCTAATTAAAATGAACCTGACCTCTAAAGGTTGGGAGTACGCCTCTGAGATGGTATTAAAAGCCTCTCGAATGGATTTTAACATTAGCGAAGTGCCCGTGAATTTCTATAAAGATCGCGATGGTCGTGAAAGTCATCATCGACGAATAGGTTTTTTGTCACCATGGATAGCCGGCTGGGTGAACCTAAGGGTCATGTTGGTTTATAGCCCGGATAGCTTTTTAATTAAACCTGGCGCATTTTGTTTTATCTTCGGACTTTTGTTTTCAGCATTGTCATCTTTTGGTTCGCTCTCAATTGGAAAAATTGGCTTTAATCTCTATTCACATCTTTTGGGCTTAACTGCAATGACGCTGGGATACTCCTTATTTCAGGTAGGGATTTTTGCACGAAATGATCATGGGCTACGTCATGGCATTGAACGATGGATCCTTTGTAATTTAAGATATAATAGAGGTATATTCATTGCAGGGATCTTTATTTTAGCTGGGATTTTTCTATGCATGAAGGTTGTAGGTCACTACATTAATAATGATTTTTTAATACAAACAAATAGTCATACGGCTATCAATGGGTTGCTGATGCTTATTTTTGGAGTACAAACATTTTCATTTACCTTGCTTTTAGATTTAAGGCATCGTATATCAGGAGATGCATTATGATAAACGCGATCTTTGGCCATTGGTTGTTAAAAGTGGTTTTTTACCAAGTAACATTAAAATGAGGTATCACCAATTTGGATTGAATCTCTTCTATTATGCTGCGGCGAAAACATGAACTTTCAAGAGAATCAACAAAAAGTTATCGATAACCCAGATGATTGGGAAAATCATTGGAGGGATTATGCCTATGCCACAATGAAAAATCCGGCACAAAGCATGCGACATCATCTTTTGCTTGATGAGATAAATGCACTGGGTACGAGATGTAATCTGCTCATTGATATTGGTAGCGGCGTGGGGGATTTTCTGAAAATGTCTGTTCAAGCCCATGTTGCTAATGAATATATTGGGTTTGAAATCAGTGAAATGGGCGTTGATATTTCACGTCATAAGGTCCCTGAGGCGATTTTTTATCAAGTTGATCTTTATTCCCCTCCGAAAGAAGTAATCCCCTATATTGCTATGGCTGATGTTGTGGTTTGCTCTGAAGTCATTGAGCATGTAGATGATCCAATTGAATTTTGTCGTCGAATTAAAGCGTATGTGAAGCCTGGTGGAAAATTATTGCTAACCGTTCCTGGTGGCCCGATGTCTAGCTTTGATAAGCATATTGGTCACAGAACACACTTTAATCGTGCGTCTATAGACAAGCTACTCACCGCGGCAGGTTTTAATGTCGATAAGATTCATTTGAGTGGCTTCCCTTTTTTTAATCTGTATCGATTGCTGGTTTTATTTCGTGGTAAACGCCTAATTACCGATATTAAATCCAATCAGGGGATATTTAGTCGTGTCCTCTCTAATCTAATGATGGGGTGTTTTCGAGTATTATTCTTCTTTAACATGCGTCATTCATTATATGGATGGCAGGTCATTGTATCTGCATCTAGGCCAGAGGGGCCTGTCCTGTAAAACCAATCATATCTCAAACCTGTGCATAATCATGCCGTTTGGAGTCTTGCGCTATCATGGACATGGCTGCTTTTCTAATCGCCTCTGCTGAACTATATTGACATGCCCAACCCAAAGCTTGAATCTTCTCTGTATTCAACCGTACAATAGGTATATCACCTGGCCAACCTCGATCACCCCCTGTGAATTCAAATAAAACTTGGTCTTCTAATCCCATTGCTTTTACGATGATAAGGGCTATTTCCCGAACCGTGATAAAATCATTCGTTGCAACATTATATACTTCAAAAGGGCCCTGCATTTTTTCATTGACCAACAACACGGCTTTCACAATATCATCCACATCAATATAAGATTTACTTTGAAAACCATTGCCCAAAATGCGTAATGTCGTTTTATTTTTAATTAAACTATTAACAAAATCATAGCCTACCCCATGTGTTTGCCTTGGACCGACCACGTTAGCAAAGCGAAAAACACTCGCTGTGAGACCAAACATCTGACAATAGCTTGAAATAAAGGCCTCACCAGCCAATTTGCTTGCACCATAGGGTGAAATAGGATGCAGATTACCCTGGTTTTCTAAGTTTTCGAGCGCCCCCATATCGCCGTAAACCCCACTGCCGGATGTATAGATAATTCGCTTCACTTGAGTCAAACGAGCCGCTTCCAAAACTTGATGTGTTAAGGCTATGCCTTCTGTAAAATCAACACTTGGATTATGAATGGCTTTAGAAATATCGGCATTTGAGGCCAAATGCATAACAAGCTCATGTCCTTGCATTGCCTCAATTAATTGATGGGTAGAATGAATCTCACCCCTGATGACAGAGAAACGCTTATCATGACAATGCTGTTGATAATGCCAGGCGTATCCATTAGAAAAATTATCATATATTGTAACTTTCTGAACGCCCTGTTGCTTAAGAAAAGCATCAACAAAATGCGATCCTATAAACCCAGCACCCCCTACAAGAAAACATGATTTAAGCATAAAGGCGCCCGAAAAAAGTAGCAATTAATTATTCTTGAATTGAGACTTATCATATAAAAGGGTAACTTGATTTCAGAATGCTGGCAAGGATTACATTCACAGGGCTAAATCATGTGTGTTCAAAATAAAACCATCTTCTTTAAGCCCAGGATCTTTTGATTATTTTATAAACCTTTGAAAGGCATGGATGCCTTTCAAGAGCGACATGGATGTGGCTAGCGTGTTTATAAAATAGTCAAAAGATCCTGGGCTTAAAGAAGATGGTTTTATTTTGAGCACACATGATTTAGCCCTGATTACATTCATTACGTAACGACAAAAAGAAATTGCAACCTATCAAATAACTCTAATCAAACCGTGCAATCGGCTGATGACAATAAGGCAATTTTTGATGTTGTTGATAGTACTGTTGATGGCCCGCCTCTGCCGGCCAAAAGGGTGCTGCGGAAAGTAGCCGCGTCACTACCTCATAGCCTTTCTCATGTAAAGACTTAATCAACGCCGTTAATTGTGTTTTTTGAGCTTGATGATAATAAAATACAGCACTTTGATATTGAGGACCTAGATCAGGCCCCTGCCCTGTTCGTTGCGTGGGGTCGTGAATTTCAAAAAACCGTTTGAGCACGGTAAAATAGTTGGTTTTTGCAACATCAAACAACACGCGAGCGACCTCATAATGCCCCGTGCGACCACTGCAAACATCATCATAGGTGGGATTAGCAAGGGTGCCGCCTGAGTAACCCACCTCAACTTTTAATACCCCAGGCAACTGACTTAAATAATAATCAATCCCCCAAAAACATCCCCCCGCGACCAGGGCTTCTTCTGTATCAATTACGGTGGTGTCATTAACAAAATCAATTGCCCGCGAATTAACACAATAGCGTGCATTTTTTTGAGTATACTGCTCGCCGACAAAGACATGCCCAAGATGGCCATCACATCGGCTGCAAAGAATTTCTATGCGGCGTCCATCCGCATCAGGGGATTGTTTTACCGCCGTTGCTATCGATTCATCAAAGCTTGGCCAACCACAGCTTGCACTAAATTGGCTATCCGCACGAAACAAGGCTAAACCGCAGCGCCTGCATAAATAGGTGCCCGATGTGAGGAGGGTATTATACTGCCCACTATGCGGCCTTTCCGTGGCTTTATCACAAATAATCTCTCGAGTAACAGGCATTAAGCTCGCTATTTTATCAAGAAAGACAGGTTCCCCTAGGGCGTTCGTAAGCATATTTTATCCGCCAAATAGCCTATTGCACCGGCATAATAAATCGAATTATTGTAGCGTAAAATCATTCGATAGTTGGGATAAGCCAGGAATACAGGGCCACCATTGGGTTGAACCACGCTGGCTTGTAAATTCTGAAAAGGCAGTGGCTCACCACGCTCCGTTCGAACGCCCATGGCATTCCATTCGCTGACCGGCTTGATAATGGATTTCCCCTCTAGCGCTCTATTAAAATTAGGAGGCAATTTCACAAGGACCGCCCATTGTTCTCCCGTCTGCCAACCATTTTTCTTCATGTAATTTGCAATGGATGCAAACACATCTGCTTTGGAGTCCCAGATATCTTTACGCCCATCACCATCATAATCAACTGCATATTCTACCCAGCTTGAAGGTAAGAATTGCGGTTGTCCAGAAGCCCCTGCCCACTCGCCTTTAAAGCGGTCGAGGGTGACATGGCCATCATTTAAAATGTGTAGGGCGATGAATAATTGTTTGCGGAAAAATTCAGGGCGATTAGACTCATAAGCTAGTGTTGCCAAGGATTTGATCACAGGGAAATTTCCCATATAACTGCCATAACTGGTTTCCATGCCCCAAAATGAGACAATAAAGCAGGGATCAACCCCAAAGTGGGCGCCGATCTCATCAAGAAGGACTTTGTTTTTTTTGTATTGTTGTTTGCCGATGGCAATCCGATAACTATCAACGCGAGAGTGAAGGTATTTTGAGTAACTAAGACGATGCTCCGGTTGGGAACGCGCCAAGCCTTTCACCTGTCGACTGGGCTCATGGATGTCTGCAAAAGCTTTATCAAAGGTTGTTGCAGATATCCCTTGTGCCAAGGCTTCTGTGCGAACCTCCACCACCCAAGGGTTCCAACTTTTTTGTGCTGCAAAAACAAAAGGAGAACATAACAAACCAAGCCATGCTACTAAAATAAGTCCATTTTTTTTCATTGTTATTCCTCTTTTTATTTTTTAATCATATTATCACTACTCTGCCCTTAAAGACACAATCGGCTCCAAGCTTGCGGCGCGGCGTGCGGGGTAAAAGCCGAAAAAAATGCCAGTGAAAACCGAAACACCAAACCCTGCCAAGGGTGGCATGAGGTGAAACGTGAAAGGCCATTGACTGAAATAGGCCACAACGCGTGTGAAGATGAGTCCAATGGCCACACCAAAAAAACCACCCAATAAGGACAACATCACGGATTCAACCAAAAACAACATCTGAATGTCGCGGTTTTTTGCACCCACAGCTTTTCGAATACCAATTTCTTTTTTGCGCTCACTCACTGAAACCAGCATCACATTCATCACGCCAATGCCACCCACCAGCAAGGAGATCCCACCAATGACAGCCAGCAGCAGTGTAAAAATGCGACCTTGGCTTTCCATGCTTGCAATAATTTGTTTTGCACTTCGCACAAAAATACTGAGACCTGGGGCCTGCTTACCGATAATGTCTTTAATCTGTTGGATCACTTCATCGATTTTAATATCTGATTTTAAGGACAATACGGCATTATTAATTTTGGCATCCTTGCTGACCAATGCCATGCCTGCAATCGGAATAATCGCCGCTTGATTAATATCTTCGTTAAAAAAGCCATTTTCTTTCCAGGGTTTTGCGACCCCAATGATCGTATATAAAGCCTGCCCAATGCGTAATTGTTTGGCAATCGGGCTATCGATACTCACTTCTTTTAATTGTTCTGCTATCCCATGTCCAATCACGCAAAAATGTTCAAACGATGTCACGAATGAAACAAAATGCCCTTTTTCCAATTCGATGTGAATAATACGCGCCAATGAATCATCTGCGCCGATAACAGCGCCTTGCAGTTTTTTTCCCTCAAAGCTCATGGGTTGATACGCTGTAATATAGGGTGCAATTTGTAAAACGGTCGGGAGCATTTGGGGGAATTGTCGCCAAAAATCAATGGGTATTTGTTCTTGAGAGGTCTTTGTGGCATCCGTCATTTTTTGATAAACAGACACTGCGAGTAAATCAGTGCCTAAGGCTTTAAATTGCAGCAGTGCTTTTTCTGTGGCCAATTGACCACAACTGATCAACGCCACAACTGCAGCAGTCCCTACTAAAATACCTAAAACGGCGAGAAAAGAGCGAAGCTTGGCGGCCATCAAGTTGACCAGGGCCTGTTGGCATTGGCTATAAAAATTCATGTTAAAGCCTCAACAATGTGCCCATCCACCAAGGTGATGCGGCGCTGACAAAGGGTGGCCACCCGCTCATCATGCGTCACAAGAATGATGGTCCGACCCTCGAGATGCAAGGCTTCAAATAAAGCCATGATCTCCTTTCCCGTTGATGAGTCTAAGGAGCCCGTTGGTTCATCTGCAAGGATCACTTGGGGGCCACCCACGAGCGCGCGGGCAATGGCAACTCGTTGTTGTTGGCCCCCTGATAATTGGGTTGGCCGATGCGCTGCAAAAGCGCTCATGCCCACTCGCGCCATCACGTCCATAACCCGCTTTTTTATGGTTTGAGGCGAAAGATTTCGATAGGTCAAAGGGAGCGCAATATTTTGTTCGGCCGTAAACCGTGGCAATAAATTAAATTGTTGAAAAACAAAACCAATGCACTCATTCCGTAATCTCGCCAAATCATCATCGTTTAAGCCGGCAATGTCTCGGCCGCGAAGGCAATATTTGCCGCTATCAACCGTATCCAATAGTCCAATAAGATTCATTAAAGTTGATTTTCCAGAGCCCGATGCCCCGACAATAGCGAGCATCTCGCCTTCATCAACGGTGAGTGAAATATCATTTAATACGGTGGTTTCTACAGGACCAATATGGTATTTTTTGATAACCTGGGTGAGTGATATCAGCGGCTTAGTCATAACTGACCACATCGCCTACATTAAGCCCTGAGTCAATCACGACTTTATTCGCACGCGCGGCCCCCGTCATCACTTGACGCTCACTGATCTGCCCATTGGGGGCCAGGACATTCACCACACTTTTTCCATGCGCTTGCTTAACCGCCTCAATGGGCACCAAGAGTTTATCCGTACTGTCGGCCATCAACTCGATTGAGGCACTCATGCCCACTTTAACCAAGGCTTGTTGTTCGGGGGTAAGGGCGGGCACTTCAACAATGGCCGTAAATGAAGGCAATGATCCCCCACTGCCTATCGAGGCCTGCGCATTAATAAGGAGGAGTTTTCCTTTGAGTTCATGTTTCTGAAAGGCCACCCCACGAATTGTGGCAGGCATCCCTGGTTTGATTTTATCGATATCCACTTCCGGGATATCAATTTCAACACAAATACCCCTGAGATTGCCTATCAGTGCCAACACCTGGCCTGGTTTGGTCGCACTACCCACGGTGATGCGCGCGCCTTTGTCCTCAATGGCTTTCGGCGGATACAGCAATACCCCATCCCCTGGTGATTTTAATTGAATCAAATTATGTTTTCCGGCCAGTACGGACCGTACTTTCTCAAATTCGGCAAAGCTTAAGCGAGAGATGTCCTGATAGGTTCTATCTCCCATTTTTTCAAGCATTTCTGATAGTTTACGGGTCGATTGCATTAGGCTAACGCGGGTATTATTTAAGTTGGATTTTTCACTTAAATAGTTATTTTTGGCCAATAACCCCGCTTGCCAGAGATCTTCTGTGCCATTGAATTTAGTTTGAGCAATAGAAAACCCATCTTTGGCCTTTAAATAGTCCGTTAAGGTGTCATTGTATTGTTTTTGTAATTCCATTGAATTTAAGGTGAATATCACTTGGCCTTTTTTAACAAGCTGACCATAGTGATAATGCATGGTTTCCACAATGGCATCCATGGGGCTCGTGACGGTGTGCTCCTCCAGGGGTTGAACGGTCCCTGTAAAAAACAGCATTTTATGAATGGTTTCTTTGTGCACGACATAAGTTTTTGCTGTGGGTTTTTTTAAGGAAGGACTTCCACCGCAAGCGAGGATTAGGCAACTTAACAGCATCAGTAAGCACGCTTTTAAAGCACAATGCTGTGCATGAGTTGATAATTTTTTATTCATTCACCATACCTCAGTTTAATGTGCCAATGTTCAATCGTTGTCCCTAAGATGCGTTGCAGGGCAGACAATTGGTTTAGATAGGCAATTTTTGCATTAATTAACCCTGCTTGAGATTGAATTAATTGATTTTGCGTGTTGTTCACATCCAGCGCTGTTGCAATACCCGCTTGTTGCTTTTTCTTTTCAAGCTCATAAGATCTCTCAGCCAACTCCACTTGTCGTTTTGCCAACTCATAACGTTTGGCCTGGCTTTTGATGGCCGTGATTGTATTTTTAATCGTGGTAATCAACGCCCGTTTGGCGGCAATTAAATTCAAACGATCTTTTTCTAATTGAATTTTTGCCGAAATTAATTGATTGCGTCGGCTGATATCATGCAGCGGAATGGTTAAGGTAACCCCGGCCGATTCCGTTATATTTTGACCATTGTACAGGCCACTTAAGCCTGGTGACGTCCCATCAACCCCTGTTTGGGTTCCCCCTTGTACATTGACGGTGGCATCCAATTGCCAGAGTTGTTGATTTTTTGCGACGGCATAGGCTCTTTCATCGGCGCGAATCACCAGCTTTATTGCCAGATATTGTGTATTGTGTGCCAATCCTTTGGTGATAGCCTCGCCCACATTGGGGATGGTTAAGTGCTTGAGAGTGACATCATTGGGGACTGCCAATCGCATCTCTGGATCAAGACCTATCGTTTGTAGCAAGTCTTGTGCAGCGGTTGTGAAGTCATTTTCAGCTTGGGTGACCATTAAATTTAAGGATTCAATCTGATAAGACGGTTGGATATTGCCGGTGGGCTCCAATTGACCTGCTGCGATGCGTTTTTCATTGGTTTCAAAAGTTTTATTGGCTTCTTTTAACTGTCGTCGTTGATTTTCTAAATTGTTGCCACTTAAAATTAGACTGCGGTAAGCGGTTATCACTTGCGTGATTTGATCACTCACGGATTGTTGTAAATTTAATTTATTAAACCATTCATTATCAATTGCATTTAATAATCCCGCCTGGTTTGCAGCTAGACCAAACCCCCGCAGCAAAGGTTGCTTAAAAGATAAATTAAGCAGTGGATTATAGCCCGCAATGGGCATGACATTGTTATCCATTTTTAAAGCGACTTGTCCGCCTGTTTTGGTTTTTAATGCCAACTCAGGCGTTGCCAAATAACTGTGACTAACCGCATTTCCAACCCCACTATAATGGGTATTATCAATTTGTGCGGTACCCGCCAGCGCATATTGTAATTCAAATTCATTATGCGCTAGGCGCAGTTGATACCGTTGAACCACCCTATCTAACTCTGCATTCTGAATGTTCGAGTTATAGCGTAAGGCTAGCAAAATGGCCTCTTTGAGACGTAAATAGTGTTTTTTTCGGTTGTGAGACTCAGGGGAGGTTGGCAAATCAATCCAGTGATTTAGCATAAACTCAGGGTTTTTAATGGCCTCTTTGAGCCGTTCATCCGCTTTTTCTGTGCGCAAAATTTCAGCCGAGGGGATATCTACCCAACGGTACAGCGAAGGGGACGACACCGGGGCTTTAGGCAAGGGAGAGGCCGAAGATAAGGCACCAACCCCAAAAAGAAGGAGCACAAAACACCCGATACGCCAAAACATCATAACCCTGACACCGTGATGCGTTGTTGATCTTGCAAGCGCATTGCTGTTAATGGCCCCCCCCAATAACAACCCGTATCCAGGGCATGAATGTGTGGATTTGAGCATTTTCCTTCTAATGCAGCCCAATGGCCAAAAATAATATCTGGCCCAATCTCAGGGCGATTAGGCACCTCAAACCAGGGATAAAGGTTAGTCGGTGCCTTCGCGAGGGTGCCTTTGTGGCTGAGCAACAAGTGGCCTTTTGCATCGCAAAATCGCATCCGCGTAAAATAATTACAAATAACACGCAAACGCGCCATTCCGGTCAAATCAGCCGACCAATGATCCGGCTCATTCCCATACATATGAGTCAAATAATCTTGATAGTGTTCACCTTGAAGTGTATTTTCAAGCTCCAATGCCAGGGCTTTTGCTGTGCTTAAATCCCACATGGGCGCAATGCCCGCATGACACATCACCACATTGAATGCCGAATCATGCCATAAAATGGACTGGTGACGGAGCCAATGGCCTAATTCTTCGCGATCAGGGGCTTTCAGCACCGCTTGGAGGGTATCATCCGGATTGTTTCGAGTGTGTCGACTATAAAGCTGTGCTAATAAATGTAAATCATGGTTTCCAAGCGTAATACGTGGTGTAAGGGGCAACTGTTTGATAAATCTGAGCACCGCCAAGGATTCTGGGCCTCGGTTTACTAAATCACCGACGAACCAAAGCCTGTCGACTCGATCATTAAATTGTAGCTTTTCCAATAGGCGTTGTAATGGTTCATAACACCCCTGCACATCCCCTATCACATAATCAGCCACTGCGTATATTCCCCGATTGCGGCACAGGGCCCTTTGTTTCAGGGGGGAGCCATTGTCCTCTGGCCGATAGATTCATTAAGGCTGTGGGCGCGCTGCCTTGGCCATGAATTAACTCAACAGCCGAGATCGTTGACACAACGCCTGTGCTTATATTTTGGATTTTCATTGTTTCAGGCAATGCCACGGCATAATTGACAAGCAGGTTGCCACTGAGTATTTCATGGGTATGGGCCGCTTCAACGCGCGATAGCGCACTGCCATCTGTGCCTAAGGCATGCATTTTAAGCGAAAGGAATCCTTTTTGAACGGCTTGCCAATTTTTATATTCCGGATGCTCTCGCAAGAACAATTTAAACAGTTCTGGCATCAGCAAGAGCCCACCAGACACTAACATCAGCACGGTGGATTGGTTGATGATGATATTACCTGATGCCAATTGCAGATTGATCCATTTAATAAAATCAATCCCCATCAGCTGCTCTTTTTCAGCAGAAGGTGCCGTGTCAACAAAGGTCGCTAAACGCTTCGGGCGAGTATGATGCCCCCCAGGTTGACCGATTATCAAGTATTCTGTGAAGTAGCGCTGAATGGCAATCGCATCGGCACGAATTAAAATGGCGCCTAAGGTTCCAGCATCACGGGGATCCTCATTGAGTAAGGCAAGCCATATGGCCAACACCGAAGGATTCGAAACAATCCAGTTAAACCCACTCTCGGGCATTAGAAGGCGCGCCAATAATAAGTTGAGGCGACGACGAAATTCAACCGAGCCTTCTGTTTGAAACTCAAAACAATAATAACCTCCAACAGAGGCCATGCTCTCCAATAGCGGACTCCATGATTTTAGGAATTGTCCATTCCCATCAAATAAATCCACATGATAGTCAATTTGTAATTTACCAATTCCTTGTAACAAGCCCGCTGAAAATAAAGCATAGATCCAGAGTCGTTGTTCTTCTGATAAATCAGCGCCATTGTCCTGAAGAATATAGTCACGAAATAAAGACAGTGCCGCATCGGTGCGGTTTAGGGCATGATCCAAAAGACCTACTGGCAATGAATAATAGCTGTTTGAAGTCTCGGGTAAACTTTGACAATGGTGGATTAAATGATGAATTAAACTTAAACACATCCCCTCAAAACGTGAGTCCTCCAACCCACTGGACGCTTTGATTTGATTGACTAATGCCTGCCGTTTTGGGTTTGATAGCAACTGTTGTGGTGATGCTATGGCCGTTAAATCCTTTAGTGGCTTGGTGAATGGTGCTTTTTCCTTTTTACCCGAACGATGAAACAAGACAGTCTCCCTAAGATTAGATCCCATTAAATTTTGTCTATTTTACCCTAATTGTTAATAAATTTCGCTAGTTGAACATAGTCGTTGACTGAAATTTGTTCAGGACGTAGCCCTGGATCAATGCCTAAAGCGATTAGATCACTTGCCGTGAGCAACGGTTTTAAGTTATTTGCCAGTGTTTTTCTTCGCATAGAAAAAGCCTTGGCGACCAAGCGTTCCAGTGCTGCAAACTCCACCTCAGCATAAGGGGAGGTCACATGTGGAATGAGTCGCACAACAGCCGACTCGACCTTCGGTTCGGGATGAAAGGCACTTGCCGGCACATTAAATAAGCACTCGACCTCACATAAGTATTGTATCACCACGCTTAAACGACCATAGGCCTTAGTGCCAGGACTTGCGGCAATTCGCTCCACCACCTCTTTTTGTAACATGAAATATAGGTCGTCAATCTGTGAGGCATAGCTTAATAAATGCATTAATAATGGCGTTGAAATGTTATAAGGTAAATTGCCAATAATCCTCAAATGCTCACCCAAGACAGCATAGTCAAACGTTAAAGCATCCGCCCCAATGAGTTTCAATGTTCCCTGCGTTTGAAATTTATTGGCTAAATGCGCCTGTAGATCTCTATCAATCTCAATGGCTGTCAGGTTCTTTAAAACATGCAATAGGGGCTCGGTTAAAGCCCCTAAGCCAGGCCCTATTTCAAGCACATTATCCAAGGGTTGCGGGTGAAATGCCCGGACAATGGAATCAATAATATGCTGATTTTGAAGAAAATTCTGTCCAAAACGTTTGCGGGGGCGATGTGCCATGAGAGAGCCTATTATAATAAACGGTTGATTATCCTACTTTTAGCGCCTTAGCACCATGGTCACGGGTTATTCATCAGCAATTCCCGCCCAAAAAGTTCAGTGCAGGCAAGCAGTTGCGCTTTGATGCTATTCGCAAACACGCATGAAGCCATCCTGGCACTCTCGAAAGCCCTCCATGGCTTTCAAAGGTTTGCGAATAGCATCACAGCGCAACCGCTTGCTCATTGAGTTCTGATGCAGGGCGGGAATTGCTGGTTATTCATAAACCATCACTGGATTAAATGCGTCACCGACGCACAAGTTGTCACTCAGGGGTTGACTTCACAGTTGAACAATATTACTCTTACCACTCTAAAAAAACAACTGGTAGATTATAAAATGGCCAATCCAGCGGTTCTACAACGTTTTACAACAGAGAAATATAAGCGATTCTGGTATCCCACAAGACCTTTATTTACCCTAATCACCGGCTTTTTTCTAGCAGGCCTAGGATTTGTTGGAATTTTACCCATGAGCTGGGCTTTGTATTTCTCAGCAGTATTTGCCTTTGATGATTTGCCATTAACACCGATTTTAGGGATCCTAACCTCCGCTAATAACTTAGCTCACGGACGAAAAATAACCAAAGCCTTGGTCATGATCACAGCCACCACGCTAGCGGCCCTCACTGGTGGGTTATTGGGGTTTTTCGTATTGAGTCAGTTGCCAGCGTTCATGTTAGCGATTAACAGCTTTATTGCAGCCACCAGCTGCTCCCCGGTGCTGATTTCTATTGGCGCCGTAACAGGAAGCTTGATTGCACATTTTAGCAACAAAATAAGTCCGTTTTTAGGGATAGCGCTAGGGGCTGTTATCTTTTCATGCTTGCCTATTCCTGTCCCATTGATGGTTGATATTGTGTTTGTTTGTGCAGCTACTCTGGCATTTGTTTCAAATATTGCAGCAAAACAAGGGTTACGTGCTTATTATCAATACCGCTATGGCCATAGTAATGCTGATGGGTATAGTATTGATAAACACCCTGATAAAATTGAAGAATTCACGAAATCTCAAGCTGATAAATTTGGGGTAACGCCAAAAGCCTTCTCTTCGTTATTAACCCATTGCAAAGAAAAAGTGCACGGCATTAAAAGCAAAGCCACTTTTTTGGAGGAGTTTACTAATACTCGTCAACCAAGGTCGAATTCATACAAAGATATTTATTTCGGACTAATGAACCCCTCAGCGACAAAAGAAGACATAGCAAGTATTAAAACGTTGATTGAAAATAGCCGCCCTGTTGTTTTAAGAAAGTTTAAAGAGGAGGCCAAGCTCGATCTGACATCAAGCGGTACACTTCGTAATGACCTGAAATTGCGAACGGAATATCATCAATACAAAATAGGCGTAGGCATTCCATCTGAGCTGATTGAACCCTTTATGCCCTCTCCAAGTTAATTGTTGTAAGAATAATTTTTTTAAAAAATGATTGATCTCAATAAAGGCTAACTATATATTGCATTGTTGATTGTATATGGCGCCTTTTACATTCTACGCATAGCTTCTGCACATAAGTTGTTGGTTTTGTAGCACCCCATCTACGGCCCCTCTCGTTATGATCGCAAAGTCCTAACAAACCTAAAATCATGCGCAAAAGAGTTTCATTTTTTAATTATTTTAAATTTGCAAGGGAAAAATATGCTTAACTTAATTACCAAAGATACAATTCAAAACGAGATTGCGAGCCGTCATATTGAATTTATTGAACTACAATATTTGCTATCAAACGGTGCAGTGTGTAGCGTAGAGCTCAATGCATATAAAGAAACCATACAACCTGATGGTCGCGTTACATCCGTGCCTTTAGCATGGGATGACATCAAAGGCACATTAGATGGTTCATCTGTTGGATTTCAAGCGATAGAAGATTCAGGCTTGGAAGTTGTAACAGGGCCAAACCCTACCGTATATATTGACAACACAGATCAAAGCCGTTTAGTGATCATGGGAAATACCAAACACATTGGTGGCGATTATAATCTTAAAGATCCACGATACCAAATCTATCTGGCAGAAAAATTGCTTGTGGATCAAAAGTTAGGATTAAGTGCGATGCGTATTGGTCCTGAATTTGAAATTTTTGTATTTCCAAAAGGTGTCGATCCATTGACATTTCTTGCTGATAATACAGATTATCATCTTTCTTCGGCAAAGAATCCTAATCAGCGCTTTATGCAAGATTACGTTAGGGCGCTCCGGGCTTCAGGTATAGAGCCATTATTTTTTCATTCAGAAGTTGCCAGCTATCAAGAGGAAATTGGTATTGAATGTGATATTGCATCGTTAGCTGCAGATAAAGTGATTATTCTAAGAGAAACTTTAAAAAAATTGGCAAGGATAGAAGAGGCGCAAGTAAGTTATGAGCCAAAACAACTGACTGCTTACGGAGAGCCCATCTGCAAAATAGGGACAGACGAGCCCATCAATGGCAGCGGATTACATACCAATATATCATTTGATAGTGATAGGCGTGATCGGAAGAATGCTTTTGTTACCTATGATGCAGAAGGGAAGGCTATCACCAACGAGTTATCAGACGATGCTAATTTAGCTATTGCTGGTTTAGAAAATCACATGCTTGGACTCCAGGCCTTTTTTAACCCCTCGACTATCAGTGGTGCGCGCCTTGGTGGTGCGTGCGAAACACCTGTGGCTGTTGTTGCAGGGCATAATAATCGCACTTCAGCATTGAGAATAGTGAGTGTTCCAGAGGGCAAAGAAGGACAAACCCGCGTTGAACTGAGAGCCTCAGATAGCATGTCGTGCCCTCATACTTTATATGCGGCATTACTAATGGCAATGGTTGATGCAATTAAGCATGGTAGAGCAATGTCATTGGAAGATCGCACTAAAAATGGATTGATTCCTAAAATTGTTGATAAAAATATTTATAAGATGTCAGAAAAAGAAAAAGCGGCTTTGAATATTGTTAACTTGCACACAGGCAAGGATATTTTAATACAAAGTATCAGGTCACTTGAGGCCGATCACGCCTATCTACTGTGTCCCAATGGTCCTTTTGGAGAACATTTTCACGAGGTCCTAGAACCCTATATAAAGGCTATACTCAAAGCTGATGCTGACCGTGAACGATGCCGAAAAGAGGCGGGTAAGGCATGGATTAAGGCTCAAGCAGAAACACCAGCCGCATTAGAAATAGCTAGAAATGTGTTGCTCAACGAGGCCAATTTGCTTAAACGCGAAGAATTAGACTTAAAGTGCGTAGAATTAGACTTAAAGCGTTTAGAATTACAATTGTTGGCAAACCTACAACCCAATCAAGTTGAGCGAGAATTGGTTTCTTCATCCGCGGGCTTAGGAAATAAAAGTGGAATGAATCCCCATGCTTTATTCGCTTCAAGCGCCGCTGCTCTGGAACGTGATGGCAAAAAAGCGGCGAATGTCAGCGGTGAGCCATCTCTAACTTTAGATAGTTAGTCGCTATTTTCACTCAGTTCTGATTTCCTGTGGCTCGTTCGCACTATTCAGTGCGTTCAAGCCATCTGGAAAGGTTGTCCGCAAAACATCGATCGAAGCAAGACGATTAAAAATAATTTAAATTAGCACACGAAAACCGAGCCATGACCGTTAGGGAGTGGAAAAGTTAGAAGTGACTCAGTTAAAAAATGACTTAAGATCAGGTGATAGGTTGAAAATCATCAAAGTGTAGCCGAGTCGTCGTGCCATAAAATCCACACAATGCCGTACGAAAACACGATGCACGTGCCGATAGCCCTTGCTCACAATAGATTTTTACTTGTTGAACCACGGATTGCATAAATTCTGCTGTATCCGAGGGGGCTCCATTGAGGTTATCAATACTGAGATGAAAAGGATGGCCGGTAGCTGCAGAAAGAATCCACTCTAGTGCTTGTGGCTTAACTTCAACTTGTTGAAAAAGCGCTTGTTGCTCAGTTGTACGTCCGTCAGGGGCATACCAATAGCCAAAATCCAGCTGCTGTCGTCGCAGCGCTCCTGCAATCAACCAATGTGAACATTCATGCAATGCGCTACTAAAATAGCCATGCGCAAAATATAGTGCATGATAAGATTGATGCGCATCAGCAGGCCGATAAAGGGGCTCATCCCCCCCTTTTACCAATTGGGTGTTATGACTTTGACTAAAACAATCATTAAAAATTTTAATCAAATCTTGATATTGATACACTGTAACTCCCCAGGTTGTGGGTAAATTTGTTTTTTTATTCTATCAAACTGCATATACGTCATCCTGAGCGCAGTGAAGGATCTCCTGAGTATGGCTCGGATGTGGTCAATTTGAGATCCTTCGCTACGCTCAGGATGACGTACCTGGGGAGTTACGATGCACTTTAAACAATCCTAACTGGTCAGCTGAGAGAAGCCATGGTAGTGTATTATATCGTCAAAAAAAAATACACTCATGCTAACCCATTTATTAGAATTTCGTCGTCGGCTACTTCAGGTGATCATCGCCTTTATCGTCCTATTTGTTTTGTTCTTTTACTTCGCACCCAACTTGTTTCACCAGGTGGTATCGCCTTTATTAAAAGTGCTTCCTGTGGCAGAGCCTTTGATTGCCACTCAAATTACCACGCCCTTGCTTGTCCCTATCCGGTTAGCTGCTGATATGGCGATGCTTTGTACAGCCCCTTATGCCTTGTTACAACTTTGGTATTTTGCATCACCAGGTCTTTATCGACGAGAACGTCATCGGCTTGGCTGGGCAATACTGAGCAGTTTGTTACTTTTTTGCACTGGCGTTTTATTTTGCTTTAATGTGGTGTTACCGCTGATGCTACAATTTTTCGCATCCGCAGTGCCGCTGAATGTGCGATTAATGCCCGATATAACTGATGCCGTTGATTTTATAACCCGCATGTTATTATTATTTGGGTTTTGTTTTCAAGTCCCCTTGATTTGTGTTTTTTTAGTACATATAGGTGTGGCTCAAGTGAAGACTTTAAAAACCATCCGGCCCTATATTATTGTTAGCGCATTTATTATAGGGATGCTCCTGACACCACCTGATGTTTTATCACAAATTATGTTAGCGGTCCCACTTTGTTTATTGTATGAATTAGGGATAATTTTATCGGTTTTTGTGACCACCCCCCCAACATAATGATCCCTTAAGAATTCATGTGTATAATATATAGTCATAGAAGTCATTATCTTTGAAACGAGGCGCATGATGAAAACCAAAAAGACGATACGCGGTAAAGATGGTGATTTCCCAGGTACTTACTTACCTGGTACAAAACTTGCCAAAGTATATATAACATTAAAGAATATAATTACTGGAGCTCATATAATTTATTGGGTTAGTGGTAAATATAAAGAACCTGCCACGGGTGCTCTGCAAATTGCAACACTCAAGGCAGAGTTAGAAAAAGATTATATTCTCAATATTTATTCTTCATCCTCAAGAGTAGATGGCCGACATTCTAGAGAAGACTCCATAGATACCTATATAACCGCGAAGGTCTCCGTTTGTAAAGGAATTGAAGTGCTGCTTGCGCATGAGCCGATGCAAGTATTACATTTGATAGAGTTGATCAAGCAGCAAGAAAACAAAGAAGAGCTCATCACTACGTTTATGCTAGGAATTAATAACGCTAAGCTTTCCAACCAGTCTTTATTAAACTGGGATGAAGAGAATAAGCAGGCTATTATTAATCAATTAAATTCCATAAAGAGCTACGGCAAAACATTAAGTCAAAGCAACGACAGTGATGCAATCAAGAAGGGGGCCACTGTTGTGTCTCTTGTCGATAGACTGATGAAGAAGGTTAACGATTGGAAAGAAAACCCTTCAAATCCCAATCAGAAATTTGATAATTTAACATTCAAATTGGAGCTGCTGCGCGAACTACGTTCAAATGACCTTGAGTTAAATAAACACAGAGGGTGGGGGCGTGTGGTTGCCAATGTCTTCTCTTTTGTTTTGACTGGTGGCATTGCAAACGCCATTAATTACATGAAAACGGGAAATGTACTTTTCTTTGACAAAACAACAACTCAAGAAAAAGTATCCGAAGCTGAAAAGGCCATTATTGAATTTAAACCAAAATAAATTAATGTCATCCTCAACGATGCGATTAAACCGCTTGCAGCAGCGATAGAATTTAATCGGCAAGCGGTTTAACTTTTTACGGCCTTTTAGAAAGAAAAGGGGTCAGGTCGCTTTTCATCAAATCAAAACTATTTTACCCCCATTGTATTCAGCGATGTATTGGATTCTTTACTCCTCCTATTATTTAAACTGCGGTTTTTTGGCGGCGCGCCGTATAGATCCTAAAAAATATTGACGTCCCTGGATGCACTTGACCATATCATATGAGGCATATATACTATATGATATATATTTGGTGGTGGTATGTGGATAATATTTGAGAAAAAAGGTCTCAGCAAAACAATAAAAACAGCTCCCATTCAAATAAGAAAACACTATGAATTATGGAAACGTATTGTTGAAATTGAAGGGCCACAAGGTTTAAGACTCATTAAAGGATTTCATGATGAGGCATTACAGGGTAAATGGAAAAGATATAGATCATCTCGTTTGTCTTTACAGTGGCGAGTTATCTATAAGATAGAGCACAATCAATTACAAGTATTTGTTATTGATATTAACTCGACCTTAGCCATTTTTTGCAATTCCGTCATTGCGAGTGAAACGAAGCAACCCAGGAGCTCAAAGTGAGCAACTATAAGACATGAAATCGCTCTCTTCGAACCTCTGGGTTGCTTCGTTTCACTCGCAATGACGGAATTTAAATCATTTTAAAAAATGGCTAAAGTCGAAGGTATACTGCGCGCAGAATAGTAAAGCCCAACCCAATGGTTGAGTGAGTGTTGGGCTTTATTAAGACTGCATGAAGTACAGTCAATATAACAGGGGTGGATATCATGAAAGCCATATTAGCGGGTTGTTTATTATTATGTTCGTTGTTTGCTTATGCAGATAAGGCAATCACAATGACGGTTGATTCAAGTAAACAACAGTTTGTGGTAACACTGCCCTCCAATCCAACGACAGGGTATCAATGGACTGTGGCAAGTTATAATAAAAAAATATTTAAAATGACAGGCAGTCAATTTATCGCCCCGCGAACGAGGTTGATGGGTGCTGGTGGCCAAATGACATTTACCTTTGCCTTAAACAAAGGACAATCCTATCCAAAATCAACACAGTTTCACTTTACCTATGCTCGTTCATGGGATAAAAACAGTGGGACCCCAACGCATGTAACGGTTAATTTTGTAAACCAAGTGATGAATTAACGGCTTTCAATAAAATCCTCCAAATATTATTGGAGGATTTTTAATTGTTGGGCTCATCACTGAATACTATTCTGTTCATCCGCTTCTTAGGTTTTTCTAAGTCGTGCATCTAAATGGCAAATAGCGGGGCTCCCAGAACCTTTCATTAATTAATGACGTGAGATCCTTGTCTTGATTGCATTGGGCAAGCCCTGTTTCAATGGCACTTCGCGCCACAGCCACAGCAATATGCTTGGCAACCACTTGCGCGTCATCGAGTGAAGGTAGCAAGGGGAGGAAACTGTCTTTTTTGCTGGGTGAGAATTGACTTAAGGCTTCAGAGGCCGCCCAAATCATCGCTTTTGATAAACGTTTTGCACCCACTGCTAAAATTCCTAAGCCAATGCCTGGAAACACCAGGGCATTATTACATTGTGCGATTTGTACCAGGCGATTTTGATATTCTACAGGTGGAAATGCGGTGCCTGTGGCTATGAGTGCTTTTCCATTACTCCAGGTTAAAATATCAGCGGGTTGGGCTTCACATTTTTCATCAGGATTAGAGAGTGGGAAGATAATGGGTCGCTCGCAATGAAGACACATGGCCTCAATAATATCTTGTGAAAATGCACCAGGTTGTGCAGAACAGCCAATGAGTATGGTGGGTTTGACATGACGGATGGTGTCTCGGAGTGAGGGAAATGGTTTATCATGGGTTGACCAACTGACGACGTCTTTTTGTCTTCTTGCAAAGGGTTTTTGTGCATCAGTTAAGGATAGGTCATTGTCAACCAGCAATCCTTGGCGGTCCACTAGCCAAAAGTGCTGATAAGCTTCTTTTAAGCTTAAACCACGTCTAACCAGGGCATCGACAATTTGATCGCTAATGCCGGTGCCTGCTGAGCCTGCACCAAATACCAGAATCGAATGGTTTTCAAGGCTTAACCCATTGATATCACAGGCGGCGAGCAAGGCCGATAAGGTGACGGCCCCAGTCCCTTGAATGTCATCGTTAAAGGTACAAAGATCATCTTGAAACCGGTCTAGAATACGTCTGGCATTGCTGCGGCCAAAATCTTCCCAATGCAAAAAAGCATGGGGAAAATGATGGCTAATTTGCTTCACAAAGGCCTGGATAAATGTGTCGTAGGCTTTGTCATGGATGCGCGGATGGCGGCAGCCCAAATACATTGGATCATCTAAAAGTTCTTGGTTGTTCGTGCCCACATCGAGGAATATGGGAAGGGTTCGGGTTGGATTGATGCCACCACATAAACTATAAACCATTAACTTGGCCACAGGAATTTCCATTCCACCAATGCCTTGATCGCCAATGCCTAGAACCCCCTCACCATCGGTAACAACAATCAAATCAATCTCAGGATTTGAGCGGTTGCTAATGATTTCATCTAACTGATGTAGATCCGAGTGAGCAATATAAAGACCTCGAGGCTGACGGTATTCGCGGCTAAAATGTTTAACCGCCGAGCCGACAATCGGGGTGTAGATGGTGGGTAGCATTTCACCCAGATGGCGACTGACTAATTTATAAAACACGATTTGGTTTTTATCATGAAGATTATTGAGGTATATATTTTGTTGCAAACGAGAGGTATAGCTTGCATACTGTAGGTAGGCGCGCTTTACTTGCTCGTCTAAGGTTTCTACCCGATTCGGTAACTTGCCCAGTAATCCAAAGGCTCGACGCTCTTCATGCGTAAAGGCTGTTCCTTTATTGAGCTGTGGTGTTGTCAGTAATAGCTTGCCACAAATCGATGTTTCTGTGAATAATTCACCAGTTTTTTCATCACGGATCACTTTGAAATCCAACATCTATTGGTCTCTATATAGAATTAAGAATGTCTACGATAGCGAATCTATTGGATTTATTCAATGACATAGACTTTTTTAATATAAGCGTATTATCGATAAAAAACTGAAATAAGTTCAGTTGTGTGATAGAATGATTATTATTTGTACGCAGTTTGTTTTGGTGTTGGCTGAAATTGATTGCATTTGATATGAGGAAACACCATGACATTTTCAACCCTTGGCCTATCAGAGCCTATATTACGAGCGGTTCTTGAGCAAGGCTATACGATACCGACGCCCATTCAGTTAGCAGCGATTCCTGCTGTGTTACGAGGGGATGACTTGTTAGCCTCCGCGCAAACAGGGACGGGTAAAACCGCAGGTTTTACATTGCCTTTATTGGAGCGCTTATCCACAGAACCTCGCGCTAAAAGCAATCATATTAAAGTGCTGATTTTAGCCCCTACTCGGGAATTGGCCGCACAAATACATCAAAGTATTGTGCAGTATGGCCAATACCTTCAATTGCGATCAGCGGTCGTTTTTGGTGGGGTAAAGATTAATCCACAGATGATAAAATTGCGCAGCGGAGTGGAAATTTTAGTTGCAACCCCGGGACGACTCCTGGATTTATTTGCTCAACGCGCCATTCGTTTTGAGGAAGTAGAAACACTGGTGCTTGATGAAGCCGATCGCATGTTGGATATGGGTTTTATTCCTGATATTAAAAAAATAATGTCCTTGTTGCCCCGCGTTCGTCAAACGTTATTATTTTCTGCGACGTTTTCAAATGAAATTTGTAAATTAGCAAAAGAATTTCTTAAAAATCCTGTGGAAATCAGTGTTGCACCGCGGAATATAGCCGTGGCTTCTGTGGCGCAAAAAATTCACCCAGTTGATAAGGGTCGGAAGGCGGAATTATTGAGCCATTTGATTCGTAAAGATGATTGGGGCCAGGCCTTGATTTTTTCACGAACCAAGCATGGCGCCAATCGATTGGTGAAGTTGCTTGCGGTTGATGGGATTGATGCCATTGCGATTCATGGTAATAAAAGCCAATCTCAGCGCACCAAAGCGTTGGCTGATTTTAAACAAGGTAAAATTCGAATTTTAGTGGCGACAGATATCGCGGCCCGTGGCATTGATATTGATCAATTGCCAATGGTTGTTAATTTTGATTTGCCGAGTATTGCTGAGGATTATGTTCATCGTATCGGGCGGACTGGTCGGGCAGGGGCTGTGGGTCAGGCCATTTCATTGGTGAGTGCTGATGAAGTGAAACAATTACAAGATATTGAAAAACTGATTAAACAACGTTTAGAACGGGTGGAAGTGGATGATTTTTCACCGCGCCACATCGTTCCAATGTCTGCAACAACCACAGGTGCATCGGCGGGTCAGGCAAGAAAATCTTATTCAGACAACGGTCGTGGTCGTCATCATGCGAGCCGTTCAGAGCCATCACAGGGTCAAAAAAGACGACAACATAAATGATCTTGAATGAGCGATGAGTAAGTAAAAAGACGTCTCGCGGACAAGCCGCGGGCTTATCATTACCCACAGTTTATTAGATCGTGATTGATATATCGCGCCTTTTTAACTGAGATCTAATCAGCCGCGGAGTGTCGGGGGCCTGTCATGGTAGTTCGCATTGTCCGTGCTCACTCTGTCCGCGCTTGATCAATCTATTTGGAGGGGTGGCGTGGTGGTCTTTGTTTTTCACGCGGAGCTTGCGAGCATGTAAAACGAAGACTACCATGACAGGCCCCCGACACGCCGTGGCTGATTAGGACTTGGCGGAATGTGGGTAATGATCAGGCCGCGGGACGTAGGAACTGAGTGAAAATCTATTGCGCACCAGCGACTAATTAAGCTTTATGTTTTGAGCTGCTGCTAATTCAGATAATATACTGTATAATACAACACTATTTTTAACCAAGCCTATAGAGCGTCCTATGACTGATTTAAACCTTTACAGAAACATTGGTATCTTTGCCCACGTAGATGCCGGAAAAACCACTACTACCGAGCGTATTCTTAAGCTCACTGGTAGAATCCACAAAATTGGTGAAGTTCACGAAGGTGAATCAACAACCGACTTCATGGAACAAGAAGCTGAACGCGGTATTACCATCCAGTCAGCAGCGGTCAGCTGTTTCTGGAAAGGGACTCGGTTCAATATCATCGATACCCCAGGACACGTTGACTTCACTGTAGAAGTGTATCGTTCATTGAAGGTACTCGATGGTGGTATCGGCGTATTTTGTGGTTCTGGCGGCGTTGAGCCTCAGTCAGAAACCAACTGGCGCTATGCGAATGATTCAAAAGTATCTCGTTTGATTTTCGTAAACAAACTTGATCGGATTGGCGCTGACTTCCTGAAAGTGACAGCACAGGTGAAAAAAGTATTGGGTGCTAACCCATTAATTATGACCTTGCCAATCGGTATTGAAGACGACTTCGTTGGTGTTGTCGATTTATTGAGCCGTAAAGCTTACATTTGGGATGAAACTGGCGAGCCAGAAAATTTCACCATTACGGACGTGCCAGCCGATATGGTTGACGAAGTTGAAATGTACCGTGATCAATTAATTGAAACGGCAGTTGAAATGGATGATGATTTACTAATGGCTTTTATCGAGGGTGAGCAACCTTCACTAGAAGACATTAAGCGCTGCATCCGTAAGGGTACACTTGAATTAGCCTTCTTCCCAACTTATTGTGGTTCGGCCTTTAAAAATAAAGGGATGCAGCTATTATTGGATGCGGTTACTGAATATTTGCCTGCTCCTCACGAAGTGAACCCACAACCTTTGACAGATGCTGAAGGTAAACCAAACGGCAACTTCGCTATTGTTTCTGCCGATGAGCCATTCCGTGCCTTGGCATTTAAAATCATGGATGACCGTTTCGGTGCCTTAACATTCGTGCGTATATACTCTGGAAAATTGAACAAGGGTGATACCATCCTCAACTCCTTTACTGGTAAAAGTGAACGTGTCGGTCGCATGGTAGAGATGCAGGCGAATGAGCGTAATGAATTGAGCAGTGCTGAAGCAGGCGACATTATCGCCATCGTAGGCATGAAAAACGTTCGAACCGGTCACACCCTTTGTGATCCAAAACACGAATGTACACTTGAAGCAATGATTTTCCCTGAGCCAGTTATCTCTATTTCGGTAACGCCAAAAGATAAAAGCTCAACCGAAAAAATGAGTATTGCTATTGGTAAAATGGTTGCTGAAGATCCAACATTCTTTGTTGAAACTGATATCGATTCAGGAGAAACCATTCTTCGTGGGATGGGTGAGTTACACCTTGATATTAAGGTAGACATTCTGAAGCGTACTTACGGCGTTGAGTTGATAGTCGGCCAACCCCAGGTTGCTTACCGCGAAACCATTACCAAATCCATCGAAGACAGCTATACTCACAAGAAACAATCAGGTGGTTCTGGTCAGTACGGTAGAATTGACTACACCATTGAACCAGGCGCGCCCGGCACTGGATTCACCTTCACCACATCTTGTGTGGGTGGTAGTGTTCCCAAAGAATTCCATCCAGCAATTGAGAAAGGTTTTCGTTCAATGATGAGTACCGGCACCTTGGCAGGGTTCCCCGTATTGGATGTTGTTATTAACCTGTACGACGGTGCTTTCCATGCGGTTGACTCCTCGGCAATTGCTTTTGAAATTGCTGCAAAAGGCGCATTTCGTCAATCTATACCAAAAGCCGGTCCACAATTGCTTGAGCCTATCATGAAAGTTGACGTTTACAGTCCAGAAGATCATGTCGGTGATGTGATTGGTGACTTGAACCGTCGTCGTGGCATGATCTCCGGCCAAGAAGCCAACGTAACGGGTGTTCGCATTAAGGCCGATGTTCCTCTTGCAGAAATGTTTGGTTATATCAGCACCTTGCGCACCCTGACCTCTGGTCGTGGTCAATTCTCAATGGAATTCTCTCACTACGCGCCTTGCCCAAGCAATGTAGCTGAAACAGTGATTGCCAAAGAGAGCGAAAAGAAAGCGGCTGCTGCTAAATAATAGACTGATACTATACTGCGCGCGGTATAGTATCAGGCTGGGATCCATGTCATTAATAGAGATCTTATAGATGATTAAAACTATCATGGTAGCCACTGTATCATTGTGGATGACGACTTGTGTTGCTGCTGATGAACAATATTATAGGGTGCATCCGCATGCTTTGGAGCAAGCCCTTCAAGCTTGCCCTAAGCCGCCATCGGCTTCGATGAGTTGTGAGCAGTTGGCAACCATTGCCTCAGAGGTTAATGCCTCTGCTGAGCAATTACGTATGGACCCCCAAGGGTATGGTAAAAAAATATTATCGCTGCAAGAAGACATTGCAGCGCATGAGGTGATGTTACAAACCTCACCGCAGAAGACAGCATTACAATCCTCACTGAATGAAAAAAAGCAAATGCTGGAAGAGCGTTTAGCAATTGTCAAATGGCTAGAATCCCCTGAGGGCTAATAACAATGAGAATATTGATCAGTAATGATGATGGGGTGTTAGCACCGGGCATTCGTGCATTGGCTAACGAATTATCCAAAGTCTCGGATATTGAGGTGATGGCGCCTGATAGGAATCGTTCAGGGGCGAGCAATTCGCTCACCTTGTCACGTCCACTGCGGGTAAGACAATTGGAGAGTGGGCATTACAGTGTGGAAGGAACGCCGACTGATTGTGTTCATTTGGCGCTCACAGGGTTTTTAGATAAAACCGTTGATATGGTTGTGTCAGGCATTAATGATGGTGCCAATCTAGGTGATGATATTCTCTATTCAGGTACGGTTGCTGCCGCCATGGAGGGCCGTTATCTTGGAATTCCTGCGATTGCGGTTTCGATGGTGGGTGAGACGATTCAACATTATGAGACAGCTGCCATCATTGCAAGGCAATTGGTTTTGCAATTGCAAAAAAGTCCTTTGCCACTGAAAACCATTTTAAATGTGAATGTGCCGGATCTGCCCCTGGATAAAATTAAAGGCATTGAGGTTACCCGGTTGGGGACACGCCATAGTGCTGAGCCCATCGTTAAAGAATATGATCCGCGTGGGCATGCGATATATTGGGTGGGTCCCTCAGGACCAGAAGCAGATGCAGGGCCTGGAACCGATTTTTTTGCTGTGAGTCAAGGCTTTGTATCCATTACGCCTTTGCAACTGGATTTAACCCATTATAAGGCATTTGAACAAATATCGACCTGGATGGATGGTATAAAATTATGATGAATGCGGCGCCTAAAATGGGTTTCATTGGGGGGCTGCTATTACTCCTCAATGGTTGTGCGCCTAGAGAGGGTTTAGCACCCGTTGTTGAGCTGAAATGGAAAACCATGAACGATCATGCAAAACAGCATGTGGTGGTGCGCGGTGAAACACTCTACGCCGTTGCTTTTCGTTATGATCAAGATTATCTAAGACTTGCAGCAGCTAACCATTTAAGAAGCCCTTATACCTTGCACGTTGGACAAGTGATTCGTTTGCAACCTGGCGGCAGTCAGCATGTTACGGTTGGATTGCCTAGACAGGCTTATTCTGGCCTTCGTCGCCATTCAACACCATCCGCCGTGATTCGCAGCACTCAACCGTATTATGGGGGGTGGTTGTGGCCTGTACAAGGTAAAGTCATGGAAAATTTTGTTCCACAACAAGGTAAAAAAGGCATTGATATCGCAGGGCATAAAGGTGAAAAAATTCATGCGGCGGCTGCTGGTACAGTTGCTTATGCAGGAAGTGGACTTGCGGGTTACGGGAATTTGATCATTATAAAACACAATAATCAATACCTAACAGCTTATGGTAATAACTTGCACAATCTTGTTAAAGAAGGGCAAAAAATTCATGCAGGCCAAACCATTGCTGATATGGGCATTGTGGATAGGCGTTATTGGGGGGTTCATTTTGAGATTAGACAATCGGGTAAACCGGTCAATCCATTGAGTTATTTGAAAAAATAAACATTTAGGGGTTGACAGGAAGCCTGTTGTTAATACAACTTAGTAGTTACGCTGGGTTAAATTTCGATGTGATTGACAACATAGGTGAACCAATGTGCCCAAAGGATAGCCAGGAAGACGGAATTGTAGAAACCGATAATGACAATATCAACGATTTAGATCCCAACCTCGAGGATGAGCCGCTTGAGATTGAAGCGATTGAAGTGGTTGTTGACGAAGTCGAGCCTGATTTTACAGATGAGATTGCATTTCCCTCCTATCAACATGGTAAACATATCGCCAAGGCCATGGATGCCACTCAAATTTACTTAAGTGAGATAGGGTTCTCTCCTTTATTGAGTGCCGCTGAGGAGGTGCATTACTCTACGCTTTCCTTGAAAGGTGATGTGGCAGCACGAAAAAAAATGATTGAATCCAATTTGCGATTGGTGGTTAAAATATCACGTCGATATCTCAACCGAGGATTGCCGCTGCTGGATTTGATTGAAGAGGGTAATTTAGGGTTAATGAAATCCGTAGAAAAATTTGACCCTACCCGAGGGTTTCGTTTTTCAACTTATGCCACCTGGTGGATTCGTCAAACCATCGAGCGGGCCATCATGAACCAAACGCGAACGATTAGGCTCCCCATTCATGTGGTGAAAGAGCTTAATGTCTATTTGCGAGCAGCCCGACAGTTAACACAAAAGCTTGATCATGAACCCTCTCCAGAAGACATTGCCGAAATGCTTGATAAACCACTGGAGGATGTGCAAAAGCTCCTGGGATTAAATGATAAAGTCGCATCGGTTGATATGCCAATTGGCTATGATGAAAATAAATCCCTCCTAGATACCCTGGCAGATGAAAACAGTATAAATCCTGCCGAGTTACTCACGGATGAAAATTTACGAGCGCATCTTGAAACTTTGTTGGACCAATTAACTGAGAACCAACAGCAGGTTATCGCCAGACGGTTTGGTTTGCGAGGGTTTGAAAAAGCCACACTGGAGGAAGTGGGGCGGGAAATTGACCTGACGCGTGAACGGGTGCGTCAGATTCAAGTGGAGGCCTTAAAAGCCTTGCGCCATCATCTTGAAGATTATGGCTTAACGCAACAAGATTTACTTTAAATCTTGCCAACATGAGCTGTAATCTTTTTGTCGTGTGGCGTGATTCATTGCCGTTTCAGTGATGAGCCATGGTTCTCGAGATTCAAACATGAACGCGAGGGTATTGACATAGCGTTGTGGTTTTAGTACTTCGGTGGTGGCTTTTCTATAGGTGGCTGCATCTGGGCCATGGGCTGTCATGCAGTTATGGATACTCATGCCCCCCACTGCAAAATCATCTTTTTTTGCATCATAAGTTCCTGTCACAAGCCCCATTAATTCACTCATGATATTTCGGTGAAAATAAGGGGGTCTGAATGTTTTTTCAGCAACCATAAGGCGTGATGGAAAGATGACAAAATCGAGGTTGGCGATGCCCAAGGTATTACTTTCTGAGGTTAAAACCGTAAAAATAGAGGGATCAGGGTGGTCAAAACTTACGGTATTGATGGCATTGAATAAAGCCAAATCATAACAATAAGGGGCATAGTTCCCATGCCATGCAACAACATTGAGTGGTGAATGACTGCTTTTGGCAATCCACAATTTGTGCTGGTATTTGCAAATTAATTGGGTGTCGGTATCTTTTGTTTCAAACGCGGCTGTTGGATATTGAAAATGACGGGGGTTGGCCAACCCATTGGCGCCCATGGTGCCTAACTCGGGTAACCTTAATGGGGCACCTGTATTTTCACAGAGATAGCCTGCAGCCGTATTATCCAGTAACTCCACTTTAAAGTGGATCCCGCGCGGAATAACTGCAATCATCCCCGGGGTAATTTCAAGCAAGCCCAATTCTGTCCGTAAAACCAGCGCACCTTGATAAGGTACGAACAACAGTTCGCCATCACTGTTACTAAAATAGCGTGTGGTCATGGATTGATTGCACTGATAAAGATAGGTATTCAGTAGCGTGTTGCCCGCCATATGAACCAATCCATCAATGAAGTCCTGGTCAATCATTGGGGCTAATCGAGGCGACCAACGCATGGGGTTTGGGGCTTGTTGGGGCGCAAATTTATCGTTAATGGCATGGGGATAGGCTTCATAATCTTGATGCACCACAGAGGGTAGGCGCCGATATAGCCAGGTGTGTAAATTAAGATGCCTGGGTCGAGTAAAGGCACTTCCACTGAGCTGCTCGGCGTAAAGGCCTAAGGGGCATTGTTGAGGGGAGTTTTGTCCTGTGGGTAATGCATCAGGCATTGCTTCACTGGCATGATGATTTCCAAATCCAAAAGAATACACGCGCCTCTCCTTGGTTACGAGGATGTCTTAAAATTTTATTCCAATGATTGCACCCAGTGCGTCGCTAGTCAATTCATAATCTGAATATCCAGGCAACCTATGTTTAAAAAATGAACTCCACATCGCATTGCTTGTGATCGCCGTTATCACAGATGATTCTATAAATATACTCTATAATCAAATAAAGTACTTTAAAAAATGAGTGCCTGATGCCTATTCCATCGGAATTTTATTATCAAGAAGCCGTGGGACGAGTTAGTTATACGCGTGTTCCTACGGGTAATTTGAGTATTAATCAGTTGGTTCTTGGTAAGCCTTTCTTTGTAATGAATGACTTACAGCGTGAGCCAAAACAGAAAAAATTGATTTTATCTGATTGGAGTGCGCCTTATTGGTCAGCGACTAAAAGAAAACAGGCAGAGGCTGCCATGTCTTCTTTGATTGATCAAGGGTTTGCGTTATATATTTGGCAAGATGGGGCTGTTTGTCGTTTAACAAAAACCAATCTTTCAGATTATCTTTCAATACAAAATCGACAAAAAATTACCCCGGTCCTTGAGGCTGATCTGCTGAATGCAGCCAGTCGCCAACAATCGATTACGAGCGATCAATTGCAAGTGTTGGACGATTATTGGTTAGAAGCCGCGATTGATAATGATTATCCTGCTGAACGGGTATTGAGGACTGCCGATCTGTTTAGATTGAACGAGGCCTATCAAGCGAAGGCACTGCAAATGATAAGTCGTTTAAAACCCGCAGTCGAGCGTATTATTTATGATGGTTTTCCTACAGAGGATCTGAATAATTTTTATCTTTTAGACAAACTGTTGCCAAATATCCCTGTTGAGCTTTCTATAAGCGCATTCTCTAAATTAATTGATCGGAAGGAGAAACATGTACATGTATTTGAGCGCATCGCTGTTAGAAAACCACCGCTGGCTCATATTATTTATGATGAGAATCCGCCGTTTGACAAGTATGGCAATGATATCAATGAAATTTTCGTCAGGAACTTTCCAACCGCAAAACACACTGAGCGTATTAAGCGTTTTCGTGGTTTTACACCGCATCAGTTACTATCAATGGCGCTCTCACCTCAGGCTAGAAATGATGTTGAAGAGATTCAGTTTCCTTCTGATTGTTACGCAATGTGGCAATTTGCTACTAGTCCTGAGGATTTAAATGCATTGCTAACGAAGTTTCCAAATATTAGAAAAATTTGTGTTTCACATTTTACACCAAAGTTAAAACAGGGCGGTGTGTTATTCCCCTTGTCTGAATCACTTGAAGAGATTCAACTGTGCTCGTCTTTTGATGAGTGTGAAGCAACGCCGAATTTTTTAAAATCATTGCTAAAAGGGACCCCTAATCTTAGATCATTTTACTCTAAGCGCTTAACAATTAATGGTACTGGCTTGGATTTTTTGGGAGAAACTTTTCCCTCCCTACAAACGCTTGACTTAATTGAAAGTAATATTTCTTGTGAAAATTTAGAGGGGTTATTAAGCGCGACATTGAACATAGAAACTCTAAATCTAAAGCAGTGGAAGCCGTTATCATATTATAGTATGAAGCAAATAAAGAGCCTTAAATTTCTTAAATCATTTGATCCCACATTCCGCAGTAAACAGGGTAATTATGACAATTTGTTTGTAACCAACAAAATATGATCATTTATAAGTCGATAAATGACGATCAATTGATTTTATCTATGATCTATTTGTCTCATAAAAAATAAATAATTAAGTTACTGCGGA
>CANJHO010000003.1 GCA_947474165.1 Legionellaceae bacterium | reverse complement strand
TTTCCATTTAGTTTTGACCGGTTAATCCGAACCGTGACCGTTAGGGAGCGGAACTTGAAACAGGGCGCTACTTGCTAACGCGCGCGGTTCGGATGTTCATAAATAAATCGAGTTGTATGATGCTACCTGTCAAAACTAAATGGAAACGGTACTAGTACGTTGTTAACCTAAATCGATTGAAATTATCAATCATAGCAGTATAATGACTTCTAATTGACTGATATGATGCTAATTTAAAATACAGCATAGTCTAAAATTAGTATGTTTGCGGTATAGCCTGGAGTGACGCTATGCTGCATCTAGCCTTCTTAGCGCCATCGCACTTGGCTTAAACAGGCGTGATTTTTTTCTAGCACTAGGTGCCTCGTCAACATTGAATCTTCGGGTTGGCGCTTAGATTGCGCTCAGATTTAAACGATTTTATTAGGCAAAAAGCGCAGGACTAGCACCGCTAATCTGAGCATTTTTGCCTAATAAAATCGTTTAAAGATGCATGCAAGCTAAAATGCCAACCCGAAGATTCAATGTTGACGAGGCACTAGGTTGTGGTCCTTTGCAGGATCCTTTAATGACGATAATCAATAGTGAACTATGAATACAATGACTCTTTCTGAAGCTGAAAATATTAACGCTAAGTCTCAACAAGGATTTGCTTGGCTAATTTGGGGCTTGGCTGCTGCTTTTTTCTTTTCTGATTATCTAGCTCGTGTGGCACCAGGAGTCATGCACCGCTATTTGCAATTGGATTTCGGAATTAACGAAGCAGGTTTTGGTATATTAACCGCCTCTTTTTATATTCCCTACATATTGATGCAAATCCCAGTGGGGCTAACGGTTGACAGAATCAGCATTCGCTGGATTTTAACAGTGATGTCATTGCTCACCGCTTTTGGTTGTTGTGTTTTTGGTTTGGCTGATAGCTTATTCATCGCCTCTATCGGTAGAATGTTAATTGGATTTAGTGCGGCTTTTGCTTTTGTGAGTGCACTTCGTTTGGCAACATCCTGGTTTCCTCCGGTCATGTTGGGATTGTTGGCGGGTTTAACACAAGCTTTAGGCATGTTAGGCGCGGCAGCTGGGGAGGCGCCTGTTTCATTTTTAGTGAGTGCGGTTGGCTGGCGCCACACCATGCTGATTATCGCATTCATTTTTATAGCTCTAGCAGCCCTGCTGTATCAATATATACAGGATACCCCGGGATCAAAAACGCATGAAGTTAAATTTGAAAACAGGTTAAGTATATTTGAAAGTCTTCGTGTGGTTGTCACCCATCGTCAAGCATGGCTAAATGCGCTTTATGCAGGTTTCTTATTTGGCCCGACTGCGGTTATTGGAGAGTCTATTGGTCCTGCTTATTTACAGTTTGGCCGTGGATTGACGGCACATGCTGCAGCCTTTGCCACGGGCTTGATTTTTATCGGCTGGGGCATTGGTGGGCCTTTATCAGGCTGGTTATCTGACAAAATAGGGCGTCGGAAACCGCTAATGATTATTTCGGCAGTGTGTGGTGTGATTCTTAGCGCTTTATTTGTTTATTACCCTAACATGGATAAAAATACGGCTTATGTTTTGTTTTTCCTATTTGGTTTAACCAATACTGGGGTCGCTATAGCCTACGCTGTTTCAACAGAGATACACGAAAGGAATGTGGTGGGGACATCCATCGCATTTACCAATATGGCGTCTATTTTTGTAGGGGCTGCAATGCAACCTTTAGTAGGTCGGTTGGTTGATCTGGTTTCAGGTGCGCGAGGTTATAATGTAGAGACATTGCTCCTGTCTGATTTTCAATTTGGATTCCAGATTTTACCGATATGTTCCTTGATAGCCTTGATTTTAGCCTGCACCGTAAAAGAGACCTATTGTAAGCCGCTTAGACAGGATCTCAGCCATCCTAGGGCTGTATAACCGTTCAAGATCTAACTATCAGAGCCTCTGTCCCACTGCCATTAAGTTAATGAAATTTGAAACAACATCTGTCATCCCCGCGCAAGCGGGGGGCTTATTTCTAAACAGGCACGGAGCCTCCTTAAGAATGGTTCCCCGCCTGCGCGGGGATGACAAATTTCATTAACTTAATGGCAGTGATCCTAAGGCCATATAACCGCTTAAGATCTATATATCATAGCTCTTTTCCCACCCTATGGTGTAATTTCGGTCACACAGGGTTTGGTCCTACTTTATGGGCACCTTCTTCCTGTGTTTGGGGAGAAGGGAGTAATGAGGAAGTTATTCAGAAGTAATTTTAATTTTTGAGTCGATACTCATTGCTTGCCCTTTATTCTCGTGCTTTAATTACTTCGGCTCTTTTTCCTTTGATAATTTTTGAAAATACCAGATTTGAATAACACGGAGATACAAATGAAAAAATTGATAGGATTAGTGGTGGTTGTTGCTGCTTTAGTCCTCGGGGCTTATTATGGCATGGGCTTGATAACTGAACGTACCGTTAAGAAAAATGTTGCTGTTGTTAATCAGTCCAATGGCTTATTTCTTGATGTCGAACAATATAATCGTGGTTGGTTTAAGTCTACCGCCTTATTAAATTGGCGCATACATATTCCTGAACACCTGGTTAAAAACCAAAATGGGTCGTCAACAACAGTGCCAGCGCAGGATTATAACGTAAAAATGCCATTGGCAATTCATCATGGACCTATTGTTATTTCTGATGCGGGGATCAAGTTTGGGCTAGGTTATGCTCATAGTGATGTCGCGATGCCTGCGATGGTTGTTGATAAGTTTGCCACTTTATTTACAGAGGAGTCTACCAAGCCACAATTGCTATTAAGTCTCTATGTTAATTATTTAAATAATAGCTATCTTCAGCTGAGCGTGCCTTCATTTAAACTCATTGCAAAAGATGGGGGACAACAATTTGAATGGGATGGGATGGAGAGTGATCTTCATGTGTCCTCAAATTTGAATACAATGGATGGCAATATTAACATCGAGGGGATCCAGTTTATAAAAAATAAAATAAAGGCAACCCTCAAGAAACTCAGTAGTACCTATGAGTTACATCAAACAAATATGGGCTTGTATTTAGGTGAAGCAAGCTTTTCGTTGCCATCTGTTGTGATTGACGACAATGGTCAAAAAATGTTTGAAATAGAGCAATTTAATATTCATGCAAGCAGTGATATTCAAAATGGATTGTTTGAACATTACAGCAAAATCTCATTGGATAAGTTGACGTCTAAAGATAAAAGTTTTGGACCGGCTCTTTTGGAATTTTCTATAAAAAATGTTGATGCGAAGTTACTGGCTGATCTGAATGATGAGGTGGGTAAAATACCACAAGGCCCACAAACCAATAGTCAACAAGTATTATTAACCATTTTGCCCCAATTACCGAAACTACTTTCCAAGGGTGCGCAATTTGAAATTTCGAAGCTTAGCTTGGTTCTGCCTGAAGGTGTGGTCGAGGGTGACTTGTTCATTTCCCTGCCGAAAGGGGATGTAGAAAACCCCTTCCACTTGTTGCAAAAGGTTCAGGGTCACGGTAAATTAAAACTCTCTGGTGCTGTTCTGAAGCATGTTGTGATGATGTCTGTTAAGGAAGGTTTGATAGCCCAATCTAGAGCGAAACAAACATTGGCTCAGGGTAGTGCATCTGGAGTAGCTGAAGCACCTGGCGTAGCTGTAACACCTGTAACACCTGTAACACCTGTAACACCTGTAACACCTGTAACACCTGTAACACCTGTAACACCTGTAACACCTGTAACACCTGTAACACCTGTAACACCTGTTGTAGCAGAGAAGGCACCGGATACTTCTGTACAAAAGCCACAACCTAACGCATTAGAAAAAGAACCGGCACCTGCTAAGGAACAGACGAAAGTGAATGTTCCCGCGGTTCCAGCAGTGAATGCTACGGCATTAGCAAATCAAGAAAACAGTCCCACATTGACGGCAGCAGAATTGGATAGTCAATCAAACGTGCAGTCTGATGAAAAAATAGCCGGATTGGTTAAGGCGGGATTGCTTTCGGTAAATGGCAGTGATTACCTTATTGAAATTAAACTTCAACAGGGGCAGTTATTAGTAAATGGCATGCCATTTAACCCCGGGATGTTGCAATTTTAATGTTGTTCTGGGTGGGCAAGTTCGGTTCTTTGCCCACCCAGTTGTTGTTGATTTTTAAGCTAAAATTATAAAGCTTTTCCTTGTCAGGAATTGCTCAATTCGTTAAAATACCGTTTTTGAAAGAAGGAGTTATAAATAATGACAATCATCAGCAATGAAGCTGGAGAAACAACCGCATCACTGGCAGCTAGTGTGACGCAATCAGTTCAAAAATATTTTTCTGAGTTGAAGGGTACTGATCCTGTGGATTTATATCAGTTTGTTCTGGAAGAGATTGAAACACCTTTGTTTCGGGCGGTGATGGAACATTGTAAATACAACCAATCTCGAGCAGCTGTTATGTTGGGTATTAGTCGAGGGACCTTGCGAACCAAATTGCGCCGTTATTTCGATGATAAATATGTGGGTACTCGCGACTGATTCATCTTTTCAAATACCATGCCTTATTTTCCCTTTTTCCCAGGCGTGGGGAGAGGGCGGCCACAATGCCGATGAGCGTGTTCTAAACATTAATTTGTAGCGAACTGCTCGATGGATTAAGTGCATTCAAGCCAACACATTCATTTCCATCTTCTTCCCTCATGCAGGGAGAAGATAGAAAAGGGTTTTTTTTCTAAGCAAGCCGTATTAAATATCTATCGTTTTATCAGCGATTCCCGCCGTACGTCAGGATTCAAAGCGCAACTGCTTGCCTGCACTGAACTTTTTGGGCGGGAATTACTGTCGTTTTATTCGCCAAGTTGATACTTATCTTTTAATGTTTTTCAATCAGAAAAATGCTTATGTAGAATAACTACGCGCACATTTTTCTGATTGAAAAACATTGAAAGATAAGTATCAAATGGGATGAAGAAAACGATAGATACTTCATCCGGACTTTAGCCATTTTCCAGAATCGATATAATCCAGACCTCTCCCATGAGTTTCATCCAAACAGAACTGATCGTTTATTTGCCTGTGTCATGTTGTTGTTAGCCGAGGTTTGCGTCCTCGGGTAATTTATTCCTAAAAAATGAAAGCCTCTCTCGATGCAACCCATCCGCGTTTTTTTGCTCGATAGGCTTAAAAGTCTTTTACGTAATACCTTCATCATGCGCTGCTTGCAGCGATTAAATTGCCGTTTGGACTTGCACAAAATAAGTATGTCATTCTTGGTATCGAAAGTAGGATTCGTTCATGGTGTCAAATGCATCATCCATTAAACGCTATCGTGGTTTTCCAAGCCCCACCTTTTCAAATTCCTCTGCTTGCAGTGTTGCCGCGTATTCTTCGTCGGTTAATTGAGTTTTTCCTTTAGCCTTTTCTACTGTATCAAGGATTTTATTCCGACTTAAAAGAAGCTGGGCCAACTCCTCTTTATACAGACTTGAAGTATTGGGTTTTGCTCCAGCAGTATCGTTGAATATACCCATTTCTTTGGGTGTTAATGTTTTGGCCTCTGCGATTTGACGGGTCATGTTTCTTAGTGAATCATCCCTATTCCCAGACGTATCAAGGGTTTCAATTAAAACAGGATTATATTCGGAATTTTTTGCTCCAAATTCTTGCATTTTTTTATGAGTATGCGCACACGTAAAGTCTCCGCAGGCATAATAATCATTCTGCGGATGGTTGGGTCCTGTATAAGTGATATTGAGTTGGTCTTCATTGATCCCGCATTGTTTTAGCAAATTGATTGTATCATCTTTAATCCGAGCCGCACCTGCTGGCCCATAGGGATCAAATAACTCTAGTCCATATTTTGTGCTATCACCGGCAGGTTTAGTTAAATATATTCCTCGCCAATGACCTGGACCAATGGGGATCACAATGTGTTTTATCTGACTATCACTCATCGCTGTTGAAATAGCTCCTGTCATTGCTGGAGTTGTTGATTTATCTTTGGGATTGAATACCGCCAGTACCTCGATATGAGGAGTAGATTTAGGCATGATTTGAGTCATATCATGATCCTGCATTTGGTCTTTTAAACCACGAAGATGAAGTGGTTTTATATCAAATTGACCTTGAGCCTTGTGAGAAGCTAGATTGCGTTGTCTTTCGTTAACATTCCATTCTTTTTCTAATTGATTATAGATTGCTTGTGAGGCAGCAGCCATATCCACGTTATTCGCTGTTGCTTTAACTCGAGAAAACAACAACTTAATCACATTTTCAGATTGCTCACTTAAACGAATATCATTTTTTGCTGCTAATTGGTTAATGGCATTAAACAAATTTTCTTGGTGTGGTTGAATAGGAGCGGAATTACGATATTGATTAACTAACTTTTTTAGGCTTGCGTCTGTAACTTGATGACTTAACATTGTAGTTCTCCAGAACTCTATTACTTATCATTCTAGACTATATTTCTTAAGAAAAAATGAAGAGCGGCAGTGCCATATGGCGATTTTTGTATTCTCGCTCTATACAATTTGCATGTTACATACACATGACGAGGCAAAAAGTTAGTAAAATTTAGTGTGAGAACAGTCCAATTTCGCTTCTTTACGTGCGGTCACAGCTGGGAGATGATGTATCCATTTAGTGTGTTTTAATTTAGTCGGCATTGATAATGGGGGGTAAGGAGTAGCGAATCCATTGATTCGCTCAGCTGGTTTACTCGATAAACATTGAGCTTACAGACTCTTCAACATTAACCCGTTTGATAGCCTGAGCGAGCATATCGGCCAGACTAACTACCCTAATTTTTTTACAATGCTGGGCGGCTTCAGAGAGGGGAATTGTGTCGGTGACTACGACTTCATCGAGGGATGAGTGCATGATGTTATCAATGGCTGCCCCTGATAACACAGGGTGTGTGATATAGGCGCGTACGCTTATCGCACCATTTTTTTTGAGTTCGTGTGCGGCAGAGCACATGGTGCCAGCGGTATCAACAATATCATCGATGATAATACAATTTCTGCCTTTAGGTTCACCAATAATGTGCATGACTTCGGATTTATTCGGTCCACTGCGCCGTTTATCAATGATGGACAGTTCCGCGTCATTTAAGCGCTTGGCCATGGCTCGTGCTCGAACCACACCGCCTACATCAGGTGAAATCACCATCAATTGATTCAAGTGTTGTTTTTTGATGTCTTCTAGAAGGATGGGTGTTGAATAGACGTTATCAACGGGCATATAGAAAAAACCTTGAATCTGATCGGCATGTAAATCTACGGTTAATACACGACAAATACCCACAGAGGCCATCATGTCAGCCACTACTTTTGCAGTAATAGGTACACGTGCTGAACGCACGCGTCTGTCTTGTCTGCCGTAGCCAAAATAAGGAACCACAGCGGTGATTCGTGCGGCTGAAGAGCGTCTTAACGCATCAGCCATGGTGAGCAGTTCCATTAAATGATCATTGGCGGGAGCGCAGGTTGATTGAACGATAAATACATCCCTACCCCGTACATTTTCGAGAATTTCAATCATCGTTTCGCCATCACTAAATGTGCTAACAGTGGCTTTTCCGAGTGAAATTTCTAGATGTGAGGCTATTTTAAGGGCTAGATCAGGGTTTGCATTCCCTGTGAATATCATCATTGTTGACATGGCTGTAACCCTTTGATTTAAACGGTCCGGTCAATACATTGTTCCCAGGTATCTTCGGCGGTCTGTTTACGTGAATCAACAAGGGGGTGGCTGGGGTGCTAGGATTCGAACCTAGGAATGCAGGGATCAAAACCCTGTGCCTTACCACTTGGCGACACCCCAATAAATTGTAGATTGTTCTCGAACTTTGTTAAAAGTTCATCATCCATGATAAGAACGCAGTATGCCTGCGAGCTGGTGCGTATTTTGCAGCGAATTAATTTGCTTGTCAATTGCTTTTTCTAATACCTCCAGTGTTTAATAATCAATTTTATGACAACCCCATGCCCTTCTAACAGTATTTTACTGGGCAGGTCGACCTGATTGACGGTTGTGTAATTGCTGTAATGAATGAGATAACCTGCCTGGTTCAGTGAACTTAGATGATGTTGTTGATCAAACGTTGATGCGGTGATTGCACCCGGCGCAGGGAGGCCCCTAACCCAATAATACAGATTATTTACCGGTAGACGAATGTCTGTTTGCTGCAGTAGAAGCGCATCTGCATTCGATGAGCTTATTTTTTTGGGGCCATCAGCGTAAGTCACTAGGCCATTTTTCTTCTCGATAATGACAGCGCCGCCACCGAGGGGACCATTTAATCGAATTTGATATTGATTCAAGCCTTTTTGAACCCAATTGAGGGAGGCACTCCATCCCTTTTTTTTATTTCTAGCGGCCATTGCGCCTGAAATTTCCCATGATGATAGGGTGGTGGCTTGTTTTTTCGTTTTATTTTCAAGGGGTTGTTGGGTGGTGCTGGGTTGGGAGGTGGTCGATTCAGTGGGTAATTGATGCGTGGCGCAAGCGCTAAAAAATAAAACTGACAAAATAACAATATGTTTTAAAGTATTCATCATGTGATTCCAATGTTAGGTTGAAGTTTATTCCTGGCCAAAGAAAATTTTTTTTTGCCACTCTATTAACATTACGCTAGACTCCAAGAACAAGCAAATTGGAAAAAAGGCCGATGAAAAACAAAGCGATCTATCCTGGCACATTCGACCCCATTACCAATGGTCATATTGATATTATTACTCGCGCCGCTTCATTATTTCCTGAGTTGGTTGTGGCTGTTGCTAGCAATACAGCAAAGGGCCCTTTTTTTCCATTGGACGTGCGTATTCAATTGGTGCAGCAAGCCTTGGGCAATTTACCAGGGGTGAGTGTACTGGGCTTTGATAATTTATTGATTAATTTTGTTCATGAGCAACAAGCCAGGATTATTTTACGCGGTTTGCGCGCTGTTTCTGATTTCGAATATGAATTTCAATTGGCAGGGATGAATCGTAAACTATCAAAACAGGTGGAAACCTTGTTTTTAACCCCTTCAGAGGATTCCATGTTTATCTCCTCAACGCTGGTTCGAGAAATTGCGGTGTTAGGAGGGGATGTTTCAAGATTTGTTCCCGATGTTGTTGTTAGGGCACTGGCCACCATGAAAAAAAAATTCCGATGAATTTTTTTCTTATCGCTGATTTCAGCTTGCCTAAGTACTGTTGTGGTCTGTTTTTTCTTTTTATGGTTTCAATGAGTTATGCCTCAAACTATGCCGACTATCCTTCAAGTGATGCCGTGGCCAGTGCGCATCCGCTGGCGACCAATGCAGGCCTTGCTATTTTAGCTGAGGGAGGGAATGCTTTTGATGCAGCAGTTGCTGTTAGTGCAGTCCTAGCTGTGGTTGAGCCCTATCATTCAGGGCTAGGTGGTGGCGGATTTTGGTTATTGCATCAGGCAAAGTTTAAAAAAAATACATTCATTGATGGTCGTGAAGTGGCCCCCTTTGCTGCAAGCCCAAAGATGTTTTTAGATGCAAAGGGTCAATTGATCCCTAATTTATCTTTAAATGGAGGTCTTTCTGCCGCCATTCCTGGGGAACCTGCAGCCCTTGTGCTTATCGCCAAGCGGTTTGGTCGGCTGCCTTTAGCAAGGTCCCTTTTGCCTGCTATTCGTATCGCTGAAGAAGGTTTTTTGGTTGAAAATCAATTAAATTATTTTATAAACAAGGATGACAGGCTTGTCCAATTGAAAAAACACCCTAATTCCGCGGCAATTTTTTTAAAACAAGGTAAACCTTATGCGGTTGGTGAGCGATTGATTCAGCGTGATTTAGGTAAAACGCTGCGACTACTGGCAGAGCAGGGCCATGATGGATTTTATCAAGGTGAAATAGCAAAAAAATTAGTCACGGCAGTGAATAAGGCTGGTGGGATATGGACTTTACATGACTTGGCTGCTTATCAGGTGAAAATTCGAGAGCCTTTAGAAGGTTCATTTCATCAGATGCATGTGATTACGGCCCCGCTGCCCTCAGCAGGCGGGGTAGCCTTATTGACCATGTTAAATATTTTATCAGAATGTCCTTTGTCTTCGTTGACGAAGGCAGCGCGGGTGCATTATTTGGTTGAAGCCATGCGTCTGGTCTTTTGGCAACGCATGGAGTATTTAGGGGATCCAGATGTTGTAATGATTCCCTTGGCTACCTTGTTATCTCAGAACAATGCACATGATTTACGACAAATGATTCATCAACATCGTGCCACACCAAGCGACACTTTGCCCCTTAAAGTCAAGGATAAAAGCGGTAATCCATCAACAACGCATTTTTCGATCATTGATCGAGAGGGCAATCGGGTCGCTGCCACACTGACGATTAATTATTATTTTGGTTCTAGTGTTGTGGCTGAGGGAACTGGGGTGTTGTTGAATGATGGAATGGATGATTTTGCGACCAGTCCCGGGCAAAAAAATGTATTTGGTTTGGTGGGGGGCATAAAAAATGCCATAGCACCTGGCAAGCGCCCATTATCGAGTATGACCCCTACATTTCTTGAAATGCCAGGTCGTGTGGCGATTCTAGGAACACCAGGTGGAAGCCGGATCCCAGGCATGGTGTTGCTGGCTTCCTTGGTGTTTAATGATGCAAAAGGGGCCATTAGCATGGTTTCTAAGATGCGTTTTCATCACCAATATTTACCTGATCTCCTTGAGTTTGAACCTGAAACCTTTTCACCAGCACTCCAGGTGCAATTGAAAGCGATGGGCTATCATCTATCACCACTGAAGGAATATTATGGTGATATGCAGGCTATCACCTGGGATCGGGTGCAAAATTTTGTGACTGCGGCATCTGATCCAAGGCATATCGGCTTAGGGACGGTCGTTGGTAATCAGTTTGCTGGTGATGTATCAAATTCAAAGCCCTAAAGCCTCTATCCGACCTTTTGTGGCGCACCGGAATGTCGGCTCTATTCTTTTTCAACCAACTGTTTAATGGATTGATAGACTTTAGCTATTAATTCTTCTTTATTGTCTAAGCTAAATTTTGATGCATCGATCGGTTTTCCAATATGGACTTCTGCGTTTTGGTTGATATTAAATTGAAAGGTGCGCGCTGGTAAAATATCATAAGCCCCTCGGATTCCGATGGGGATTATGGTGGCTTTGGCCTGGATGGCCGTGATGAAGGCTCCTTTTTTGAAAGGGGCGAGTTTACCATCTTTTGAGCGAGTGCCTTCAGGTGCTATCCACATCACAATGCCACTATTTAATAATTCTTGAACGGTTTCTAAATCTTTAAAAGCCTGACGTCTATTTTTTCTATCGATAAAGGGGAATTCTGCTGCGGTCATCCCTTTGCCTACAATGGGTATTTTGGACATTTCTTTTTTTGCGAGCATGCGAATGGAATGATGAGGAAATGCTCGCATGCTAAGCGGAATATCATAGAGACTGCTGTGGTTGCACATGATAATGGTTGGGTGTGATGCTTTGGGCTCGACGTTAAAGGGATTGATGACCCTACATTTAACTTTAACCAAATCAAGGATGCGCTTATCCCAAATGTGGAGTGTTTTATCAACCCAGGCTCGATTCGTTTGTCCAAAAAATTGTTTTAATACGGATTGCCCTGTTGTATTGAGTGTATAAATAGAGGATAAAAACATAATCCAAAGGGTGCGTAATTTACTAATTTTCATGGTTATTCTTTATTATCGTGTTCAATAATACGACCTTCTTGTTGAATTGGCGATTTAGAAGGGAAAAAGTAATTTCTAATGACCACCCCAATCCAAAGGATACTACCTAGGAGAAGCCCCCAAACAACGACATAAGATAACATAATGAACAGGCCAATGATTAATGCAATCGCTATGCCGATGGTAATGAAGGTAGGCAATAGATCTAACATCGGTTTTAATTTATTATTCATGGTGTGCCTATTAAAAAAATTTGATGGATATCTCAAAATTATCGTCCACAAATCACTTTAGTGCAACACAAATTGTTCAAAATGTGGTATAATGGCCAACAGTAATGAGTATTTGATGGTTAATGGAGTGGTCCCACAGGACATTAATGCCATTTATTTTAGGTTGAGATGACTTGTACGGAATCACCCAATTTATGGAGAGGGTTATGCTTTTTGGTGCTTTAAATTTGTCATTTTGGGGGTATGTCATTGCGACGGTTGTGTTAACACAAATCACCATTGCATCGGTTACCATTTACCTACATCGTCATCAGACTCACCGTGCGTTGACGCTGCATCCTATTATTAGTCATTTTTTTCGTTTTTGGCTTTGGTTAACCACGGGCATGGTGACGGCTGAGTGGGTCGCTATTCATCGTAAGCATCATGCGACCACCGATGTTGAAGGTGATCCGCATAGCCCCGTTGTATTGGGTTTGAAGAAAGTATTTTGGCAAGGTGCTGAGTTATATCGAAAGGCTTCGCTTGACAAAGACATGGTTGAAAAATATGGACACGGTACACCCAAAGATTGGATAGAGCGGAATGTCTATACCCGCCATTCGGCCAAGGGCATTTTATTGATGCTCTTTGCCAACCTGTTTTTATTTGGGGTCCCTGGCGTTTCTATTTGGGCTATCCAAATGATGTGGATCCCCGTTTGGGCAGCGGGCGTTGTAAATGGTGTAGGGCATTATTGGGGTTATCGTAATTTTGAATGCCATGATGCCGCAACCAACGTTATTCCATGGGGATTTTGGATTGGTGGGGAAGAACTTCATAATAACCATCATACGTTTGCATCATCCGCTAAATTTTCCGTCAAATGGTGGGAGTTTGATATCGGTTGGATGTATATCCGTTGTTTATCGTTCCTAGGTTTGGCAAAAGTTAAGAAATTACCGCCTAAATTAGCCTTGCAAGAGGGAAAATTGCAAGTTGATTTGGAGACTGTAAAAGCGGTGATTGGTAATCGATTCCAAGTGATGTCCCATTATTATAAACGGGTGGTGTGTCCCATTCTTCGACACGTTAAACAAAGTGATGCGGGCAGCAAAGGGGATAAAAAACTATTTGTTCGCGCAGGTACGTTGCTGAGGCGTCAAGAAGATTTGCTTTCACCGCGCGCCAATAACCGATTACAAGCCTTGTTAGAACGATATGAGCAATTACGTATCGTTTATCATTATCGACAATCATTGCAGAATATTTGGTTGAAGACAGCAGCATCACAAAAAGAGCTGATTGAATCCTTACAGATTTGGTGTAAACAAGCAGAAGATTCAGGGCTTGAGGTATTGCGGCAGTTTGCGGTGCAGTTAAAGGGCTATGTTCCTAAGGCCGTTGCTGTGGGTTAGATTGCTCGAAAGGGATTACTAAAACACGGAGCGTTAATCATGGATAAAAGGGTGGCAGTGGTGACAGGCGGCACGGGTGGCATTGGATCAGCCATTTGCCAATGTCTCGCAAAGGATTACCATGTGATCGCTTGCTACTTTAAGAAAGGATGTCATGATGAAGCAAAGCAATGGCAGACCACACAAAAAGCTTTGGGTTATGATATCGATATTTTGTACGCAAATATTGTTAGTTTTTCAGATTGTGAAACACTGGTTGCTTTAGTGAATGAGCGTTATGGGCGTATTGATGTCTTGGTCAACAATGCTGGGATTACGCGCGACACAAGTCTTAAAAAAATGACGCCAACACAATGGCAAAATGTTATTGATGCCAACTTAACAAGTGTTTTTAACATGACGCGCAACGTGTTACCACTCATGTTAGACAAGGCCTACGGTCGTATTATTAGTATTTCATCCATTAATGGTCGGAAAGGGCAAGTGGGTCAATGCAATTATGCGGCCAGTAAGGCCGCTTTATATGGCTTTACTAAAAGCTTGGCTCAGGAAGTGGCCAGCAAAGGGATCACCGTGAATACCCTTTCGCCAGGATATACCAATACCCCTATGTTATCGTCATTAAAAGAAAGCGTGTTACAGGCTATTGTTGCAGAAATCCCAGTGGGGCGATTAGGTCGGCCCGAAGAAATTGCCAAAGCCGTTGCTTTTTTAGCCTCCCAAGATTCAGGGTTTATTACCGGGGCTAATTTGGATATCAATGGGGGGCAGTACATGTGAGTGTGAAAAACAATGATTAGATTGATCAAGAAGTATAAAAATCGCAGATTATATGACACTGAACTAAGCCAATACATCACCGTAGACGATTTGCAGCGCTATGTGATAGATGGTGTGCTGTTTGAAGTGCAAGATGCAGCAACCAAAGCAGACATCACCACCGCCACACTGTTACAAATTTTTGTGGAAATGGAGGCGGGGCCTACCACATTTCTATCGCCTGATGTGCTAAGGCAATTAATTGCCTTGGCGCATCACCCCATGAACCAATCATTAAAAGCACTGTTCAATCAAATGGTCACATCAATTGAAACACAAAGTCATGCGGCACATTATCAAAAAGCAAGTGAGGCTTGGAATCAACAAATGAAAGACGTTGTAAATCAGTGGGAAGCATTTTTTCGTCGATAATCTCATTGAGAGGATTTGACAATAATAAAAAGTGAATCTACACTGATATTGTGCAGTGCAACATTTTGGAGATGAACATGGACCAAGAATATTTTACAAAATTTTCTGAGATGGCGAAAAGAGCCCAAGAACCTTTACAGGCTATCATTGAATTGAATGTAAAAACATTACAAAATATATCGTACATTAAACCAGATGAGCTGACAGCCATTAAAAAACCAGATGATTTGATTGAGAAACAACTTCAACTGGCAATAGAAAATGGACATAAGGGTTTGGATTACCTGCAAAAATCATTTCAGATTATAGAGAAAGCCATACTTTCCTGTGTGAAAGAAGGAAAAAAAACCAATAGTGATCAGACGGACATGAAGTAATTTTATTGTTATGTCCGTTTTTTTTTTGTTATCATTGCCCATACTTTCTTCGGCTTAAATTTGGGGGTTAATGATGACAAAAATTCACAGTAATTTTAAAGAGCGCGCAACATTTTTTAAGACACATGCTGGCGTGAAGCCCAATGAGTCACTCACGACATTTGGCCGACAATTTGATATGTCCTTTAGCGCGTATGGAACATTTGAAATGGCTTTATCAGCATTTACCTATCCTTTTTATCATGCAAAAAATTGCCTATTTAATTTAGGGAGTATTCTCAATGGGGGGGCTTTATTGGTTGGGGCTATCTTCAATCAACCGCTAACAACGGGACCACAAATTTTATCGGGAATATGGAATCATTTGCTTGCGATGCTCTTGGATATCCTAAATTTGGCTACATCCACGGTATTATTAATTACAAAAACGCTTTCCACCTTAGGTTACTTAGGATTTAACGCATTGAATCGCTTCGATGATACTAAACTGAATGAATATACCTTAGCACCTTTTTAATTAGGCATGGAACAATGTGGCATGACAAAAGCCCCATGCCACATTGCTCTTGAATAAAACGCTAAGTTCGTATATTATGCACTAAGCTTGTTAATTGGTATATTCTAAACGTGGTTCCTTATCTGGTTTTTAAATCTCACTCTGGTGACTACCACTGGCAGGTCGTGGAAGGTCAAGTTATTCATGACGCCTTTGAAATAGGTCGAAGCCTTTTGTGCTGTCATGGCATAACTACTTTAAAGGAGAGCACTTCCTCCAAATGCCTAATCATATCATTAGATCAGGTTGATCATGTTATCCATGATATGGAGGTTAAGGCTGGAGAAAAAATGTCGTTCTCGATAGCGGCACGTCTTTGGGATGAGGCAAAGGTTACAATTGAGGCATTAATTGATAAAGGATGTTCAATCGGACTCAATTTTCGTGAGGTATTTTTACTTGCCGTTGATGAAGCCGTCCCTGCTCATTTTCGACCCGGGATTGATTTACGTGTCGATTCAGTTGAGGATTATCGGAAAGAAGTTTCTAAGTTTTCTTATCAATTGGCCAAATCTATTTTGTACGATTATGCCTATGAGGCATTTAAGAATCCCAAGCTCTATGATAACGACCGCTATCACTACATTAAGAGTAACTTTGTGGGATCCCGCCTTTCACGTTCCTTTTGTCCTTCACTCAAGGCTCCCTTGGCGTCACTTAACTTCTTTAGTGGTGTGTTAGAGGCCAGGTCGGCTTTTTTCAGGTTTCGTAATCTTGTGCCTCATCATCCAGCTAATGGTGGAGATCATATTGTTGTGGCATTTGGTCCCGCTGTTTCAGTGGACGACCTAATTGATTTTATTAAATGGGTCAACGAGTTATATGTTATGAGGGAGAGCGAGAATAAAGAGCTGACCATTATTTTACAGGGCCCTCAGTACCAAAGTCCTATCGAACGTCAGTCTCTATTCGATGCTTTATGGGTTATTCACCGTACAATTATCATTCAAGTATTGTTGCTAACGGATAAAAATACAACGTTATCATTGCAAGCGTTAGCGCCCAAGAAGGTGAGGTCTCAGGAGCCCTTTGTTGAGCTTCCCAATGGGGCGGGTTATTATCTTCATTCGCCTAAGTTATTTGCAGATGTATACCGTTATTTCCAATATTATCGATCCGATGTGTTTGAAAAAAAGTATAAGGCAATCAGTCTTCCTGATGCACCAGCACCTCAGCCCACCATAACCCATGGTGCTTATATTTATAGACAGATAGAACAAAATGATTTTAGATTAACCAAGCGCTTTAATCGGCAAGCATTAAAGTCGAAAGCTACCCTGTCGCTTACACAGCAAGTTGCACAGCTTCAGGATATTGTAGAAACACAAGAACAAAGCCAGCAGCAAAGCCAACAACAAGCTCAACAGCAACAGCTGACAGAAGTAGCCGAGCAAACACAATCTAAAACGATCCAAGAGGGTTATGGATTGGCTTTTACGTATAATATTCATCAATTTTGTGATGCGCTCGAAGGTTGTGTAAGAAAACAATTACTTGAAGAAAAAAAACAAGCCCGATCTGCATTTAATACACAATATGGTCAACAAGCTGATAGCGCGTTTTATCAACGATTAGCTGATGACAAAGCGTTTCGATTGAGCTTTGTTGGAAGGATCTTTGGCCTTGCCGTCAGTATGAATGATAAAGATAAGGTTGTTATTACGACATTACCGAATTATTCAGTGAGTTATATTAAGGCAGATTTTGGCGACAGGCTACTCAAATTTCGGATGATTGAAACCATGATGGATGGTGTTGATCCGACGTCGCGTAAAATCCAATCCATAATTTTTAAAGGAAAAAGCCTGATTGAATTTAGTTATGAAAAGCGAAGTGATCCGTTTAAATATCCATCTTATGTATCGTGGTTAGGATTTTATAGCAATACAGACACTAACGCCTATCAAAGCCATTTAAATTATTATGTGTTGCTCCGTGAAGAGATGCTCGACGGGCTATCTGAAGGAGACCAAGCCTTGTTGATTGAGCGGGCTGAGTCTTTGTTAAATTTATTTAAACCGCAGGTGTATCATGCGGATGCAACGCATCTTGAAATGTATTTTTTTGAGTTAATCGCGCTTTATTTTAAAGACAATCCAAATTATCTTCGTGTTTTAAAGAAATTTGTATCAACCTTTGAGGTTCATCATAGTGATCATTTGAAAATAATGCTTGAGTTGATGATCACAGGTCATCGAACTAAAATGGCGGCGTTTTTAGAATTATTAATTTATCTTGAATTGCGTTGTTTATTAGATGATTTTTATAAAATCTATTTTAAATATGCCCATCGTATTTCAGTCGTATCTGATCTAATGGATGATGGTTTTAAACGCGTTGATTCCTTTTATTCTTCTTATCCTTTGCAAGATCACCTCAAAGTCGGTGCCGGTATAGTTCAGTCTGACCCATTTTTGAGTCTTCTTGCTCGAACGCCAGAAGTTCAGACTTCAGATGCTTTGCCTTTGTTTGAAAAATTATGTTATCGTTGTTTGGCTTTTAGCGCTCAACATCACATGGTCCTGGGTATGGATTTTTTGGATGAATTAGAGCATTTGTGGCGTAGGCTTTATGCAAAAATGCTTATGTACACCGGATTAAACCATGCTGCATCAGACGCACTGATGGCACGTTTGGTCAATGGGTTAATCACCCCAGAAGGTTTATCGATTGCACCCATCAGGGATATCAAGACGTTTTTGGTGGTGTTAAAGCAACTCATCGATCACGCGATGTCAAAAGGGATGCTAGAGGAACAGCTCAATGAGTTGAGTGGCTTGTCGTTCAAATGGATGGATGTGCCGTATGCCATTGAACACAATGGATTTCATGTGGTTTCTTCAGAAATGGAATTACATGCGAATGCATTTGATCAGAAAACGGCAAGCTATTCAGTTTCATGGAGCGCATTACACCACCAATTATTAGTAGGGACCGCCCCTTTAAAACGCTCGATTTTTCGTTATTTAGGATCTGAAAAACATCGGGAAGATTTAAGCTTTTATCGCGAACTTTTTAATAAAGTAACAGCCACGGCCCACATTACTGACGATGAGGTTTTTGTATATGAGCACCTCTTGGGTTATTTTGTAGGGACGAGCACAGGCATTTATTATACAGCTCATCTTGATAAGGCTAAGTTTCGTGATGATTTTATTCTTTTTTGGGAGAAAAAAGAATTAAAAGATAAGATAGCTGATACGGTTATTCATTCCTGCCTTAATCATTTTATTGAGGCAATCCAACAAACGCCAAGGGATGTTCAAAAAGGAACAACGTGTTTATGGCGTCTTTGGGAGGCAACAAAACCTGCAATTAGGGAACAATTTGATGATGCTGTCCCTGATATTTTTACACGTAAATTTGAACAACAACAGTTATTGCGTTTTATTGCATTAAATAGTGAATCCATTAAGGCCTGTAGGTCTTTTTTAGAAGAGGATTCTCTGGTTGTCTATGCCTTACTTAAGGCGCAGTTTGGTGCAGGGGATAATGCTCATTTTATAAAAATGTCCTTGCCCTTATTAAGAACGCTTTATCCTTCATTAGGGATGGATGTTTTTATCAGGGATATTGTAAAAATAGATGCTTTTATTGAGCGCTATACCCGATTGGTTCAACAAGGGGCGAGGGGGCTTGTTTATATTGGATTGCAAACCATTCTTAAGCAATGGAGGCGCATTGATATTGGTTTGGACCTGATGCAGTTGCTTCTTGATGGCCTAGAACTTGAAAATACGGCGTATCGCCTTGATTATTTTGGGCATTTTTTAGAGGCATTGGCCTCAAAGCCCGCCTTGTTGAATGATCTATCCACAACAGCGCCCTTCCTCGCATTGGTTCTAAGGTATACCAATGAGAGCCAAGCCCAATTACCGCAATGCCTCACGCTTTGTGAAGCACTCATGGACTTCGGTGAGTCATCTCAGGCCCTTCAAACCTTGACTGTTTTTTTAACCCATCTAAAAACAGAGGCAATGCTTCAATTTTTAAATTGTCATCCTCGCCTAACAGCGAAGCAATTGGTTGTTATCCATGAGATTTTGGAATCTACTGGCGATCTGTCTATTGCATTGGACGTGATGAATTTAGGCTTGGCAGGCGATCCAGCGCGAGACTTTACTGATCTCTCAGCCGCGCTTCACGGCATGCAGCCCACTCACATTCAGGCCATTTTGACGCTTTGTGCATTCATTTGTGAAATGAATGATGGTGCGGGTCTGATGAGGCAATTTCAACTATTAAAAAATATCTCGTTAAGCACCCTCGAGGCCTTGGTTCGGTTGAAAAAACTGCATGCGTTATCACCCGACGATATCATCGCTATTTTGGATAGCCGGTCAATTTTAGAGGCCATTGCTCAATTTGAGCGGGAGGCTTATGCACAGGATATGCAACGCTATGATTATGATCGTGATGAGGTTAAGGAAAAAATAGCTAAGATTAAGCATAAATCGTTTATCGGTGAGGATGAGGTGCTGCCTCAAGCTATCCAAGAGGCATTAGTGAGTGATTATGATCAACTGATGTCTTATATGACAACAACACCTGTCTTGGTAGAGGAAGATGAGGCGGGATTGATAAAAAATTATACCGTTAATGCTTTGAATGAGCAACAATGTCATGCGCTTTTTGAACGCTTAAGCCATCAGATGATTGCAAAAAATCACCACCATGACCATGAATTAATGTTGTTGGCGATGTGCTGTGAGGCCCTTTATCGCACCACTAAAAAATTTCCAAGAAATACGCAACTTATTATCGTGCTAAATAGCTTACAAGGTGGGCACTTAATTGGTGAGATGAAAACGGGCCAGGGTAAAAGTATTGTTGATGCCTTGATGGGTGTTTTATTATGCGCAAGCGGGCGAACAGTTGATGTGGCCACTGAAAATGATCAGCTGGCAAAGGATGGATTGAATGCATTTAGAAGTTTTTATGAATATGTCGGTGTTCCTTTCGGGGATCAGATGATTGAGGCAAATAGTCCTTATGAAGCTTATGTGGCCAATGGTATTAATCATTCGACCGTATCTAACCTGGCCTTATTTCGGATGCGAATGTCCTTGGAGAAAAGATGTTTGCCTCAAAATATATCATTGGTAGGGGATGAAATTGATGCCGCATTAACGACGACGGTTCAATATCGAATAGCGATGTCGTTGAATCCGGTGTTTCGTAATACGGCTGCCTGGTCGCTTGTGTATACTATTTTATTGGATTTTGTCAAAGAAGAAGATCTGTTTTTAAAAAATAACTGTGCTAAAAAAGACGATATTGCTAACTTTAGAAATTATTTTTTATTGAAGTGTAGCAACAACAATCTGACGGGCTTTGTGACTAATTTGGCTGATGATTTACTCGGTGAGCTCATTGATTCTGCCATGGTTGCACATGAATTAGAAGAAAATATTGATTATATGGTTGTGGCACTGGTCAAAGATAAAACAGTTTATTATGCAGCCCCTATTCTTGATAGCACCAAGCGTCCCGATCCAAAGGTTAGCTTTTCAGACGGGTTACAACAACTGTTGCACACAAAATTGAATCGGACCGATCCCAAAAGAAAATGTTGCTTTGAGGTTGAGGCGCGTGCTGAAACACTGGTAGTGATTAGCGCTAAAAATTTCTTTGATGAATATCGGTTAAAAGGTGGCCGAATCATTGGTCTCACAGGAACAGCGGGTTCACGTTTAGAGCTGAAGGAATTTTATCAATGTAATGGGTTAACGGCGTTTAGTTATCCGACTTATAAAGCAGATTTATCCGTTGATTTAGGTCTATTTTGGGCGTTTGGCCCTGAGGCCCATCATTTAGAAATATTAGAAAGGTTATGCGAATTTAAAAGAAAAAACCCTACCCAACCCTCATTAATCATTACACCTTCTGCTAAAGCCACAGAAGCCTTAAAAGCTTATCTTATTCGCCATTCAGACGATTGGATGATTCAAAGCTATAATGGATATGCCAGCACTGGTGTTTCTGAGGAGGGTTTGATTGTTAAGGCGGGTTATGATGCCGTGAACACGATTGCAAATGAAAGTTTAGCGCGAGGGACGGACATTGATCCCATCCATTCTGAAGGATTATTGGTAGTGAATACCTGCAGGGATATCACTGATTCTGATTTATTCCAAATTCAAGGGCGGCCTGCTAGAAATGGTAGGAAAGGTCAGTATTGTTCGATCATTGATGCAACAGGGTTAGGAACCACTTCGAGCACGCTTCAGGAAATAACAGAGAATTTTAAAACACATCGAGCGCGTATCGCAGTAGGAAAGCAAGAAACACGGCTTAAAACGCGCCTTTTGGAGGACGTTCGTTATCATATGGTGAGCCAATATTTTTTAAGCTTGCGCTCTTATGCAGATACATTATTAAGCCCACAATTTGGACTTGATCAATCATTGATAAGTACCCAGGATTTTCTTCATGATCTGCGTGATTTTAATGATCGGGCTGAACGACATTATACTGACATTGTCAATCGACAACCGCTGATTGATGATGCGTTAAAAGATGAATTTTTAGCAGCAATGATCGCTGATTATCAAGTGGTTTTGAATCGATGGATTCCTAAAGATCACTTTGACACGCTTAGCATTGTAGCACCACTGATCCCCTTGGAGAATGTAACCCCTCTACGTGCGCTTTCTGCAGTTAGTGTCGACCAATTGTGTATTATGAGTGCAAATTTGTCTACCGCATGGCGATATGCAGGCCACCAACCGATGCAGGTGGTTTTTTCAACGGCGGATAGCTGGCTTAAAGATTTTGCCCCCTATTTTAATCATGAGTCTAGTTTTAGAGCGACTTTGGTCGCAGTTTTACAACAATATGACCTCATCGATATAAGGGCATGGGCGCTGACATTGGATGAATTTGAGAAAGAATGGTCGGCTGGATTAAAGGAATTGAATGAGATCCCGCTGCTTGGCCGTTTTATTCCGATTGTCGAATTACACACGTTTGTAAGTGATTATATTCATGTGCTACAACAACAAATTAAGAATAAAAAGTGGGATGAATTGGCTTTGCCTAAGCTTAATTTTGTAGCCATTAGTGGTTATGTAAATAAAATAATGATGGCCAAGCGTCTTCTAATTCCTTTGATTAAGTCTTTCATGGAATCAAAGTGTACGAGCGGTGAAATGTCCTCATTGGATATTTTAACATGGACAGAGGATATCATGACGGATATTCATCATGCGCTCAAGACACTCGCTGCGTTGCAAGCCACGGATCCGCAAAACATGAATGAATTGAACTTAAGAAAAGTCTCATTCGATTTTATAAAAAAAATCTTTACGAATAACACATTTTTGAAAATGGTTTCAAAGAAGGTATCACAAAGAAAATTAGATCGCTTTAATCAATATTTAGAAAAAATCCCAGTACTTTTAGCATGCCTAGATCCTTATCAAGAGCGGAACGTAAACGATCTGCTGACCTTTGAAACAATGATCGCGCTCTTTTTGCAAGTGAGCTCATTGGATGGGGTAAAACAAAAAGTCGATGAAACGGCATTCAAAGCGATTCTACCGCGGATGTTAGAATTAAGTACAAAGACCATTGCCGCATTGAACAGCCTATCTTTGAAAGACTGTTTAGGGTTCATGAAGCTCATGGCGCATCCTAATTTCTTTGATTTTATAAAGCAACTGCCTAGAGAAACAACGTTTGCTGAGCTTGTGGCTTGGTTAAATGCAGCGATTGAGGAGGTTCCTGATCTGGTGAAAGCGCCCTTGGTTGAACTGAGGCATTATCAATCGAATCGAGAGCGAATTGAGGTCGATACCAAAAATAAGCTCCTTATGCTGAAGCAAGATTTTGATCTTAATCTAGATAAACTAAAAGCCGGGTTAGAGCGTTTGTGTCCACCACCAGCCGTGAGTTTACCCATATTGTCTCTTATTGAAGAAACCCCGGTTGTTCAGCTCCCTGTACGAAAGACGCCATGGTTAACTCATGCAGCGATGTTAGCCATCGTGTTACTGTTCGTGGCCTTTAACGTGCTTTGTTTTTCTATTCCAGGCTGTTTAACCAGCTTGGTGTTGGGTGCGGGAGGTTGTGTTTATTTATTGATGCCTCAGCGCGCGCCTTCAAAGCCTCTGCCAACGTTTGTCTTGGAATTACCGATGATTGCGATTGAACCGCCCGCACAACCGATTCATGTGAAGCTAATGCGCCCTGGTATTCAATTGGATGCCCCTAAACCTGCTGCGATTATTCGTACAAATTATCTACATCATGGCTTGTTGGGTCAACAACGAAAAGATACATCAACTGCCGCCAACGGCAATGATTTTGAAAGTCGACTGCTCCATTAAGCATAAGTGTGCTTAATGTTTACTTAACATTAAACAGATATACTGGAATCAAATACACATTCAAGGGGTATGCAGATGAAATACGGAGCGAAGGAAATTAACACAGTATTGAGTCGCCAGGGCTATCTCAAATCGTCTCATAGTGAGATTGTAGCGGGAAGCCCTTTATATTATTCTCTTGGCTCTGCGGTGGTCATAGCGCCTGTTCAAGATAGCAAAAAGCTTAAAGATAGATTCAAAGTAGCGATGGAAACTATTCTACCTGCAATAACAGCAGCAAAAGACGATGAGGCATTAAAAAATGCTAAAACAATTATCATGCCCATCGCAACCATTTTCCGTAAACATTGGTTGACCGCCCATTATGACACCCAAACCAAGGTAGCTACGATATTAGACTCCAGGCCTTGGTACATGTCGTGGATGTGGAGTACAACAAAATTACAAAACGGCATGATGGCGGGCTTGAGAGCCATGGGTAAATTGGGGCCCAACGAGCCCATTACCTTTAATCGGGTGTATCAAGGGGTACAGCATAATGATGACTATTGTGGTGCTTGGGCAGCGGTGAATTCTCTAAAGTTAGCCACAGGTACGCCGATTGCTGAGATGACAAACGCATTTAGCGGGAATGATGAAGGGCCAATCGTTCGTTCATTTGAGCAATGGACGAAGAAGCCTTATCAACCGGGGGTTTTCACACGATTACTGCAAGGGGCGCTCAACTATTTGGGATGGTCTAAGCCTGCAGATTATTGTCTTGATGATCTGACACGTGCGGGTTTGACCGTTGCTCAGAAGGGCGTCGCTGTTGCTGCTAAGCCAATTGATATTGTTAACGCTAACACCAGCGCGCATCATATCACCCGAATGCTTGGGTCCAGTTCCCAGGGTTCTGCTGAAGCGACTAGAGAAGTTATTGACGTTCAAGATAAAGTTCAAGATAAAGTTCAAGATGAAGATGAAGATAATATGTTTAAGATGGATCTTTGAGGGGACCTATACTGCGCGCAGTATAAAAGGCATATTACTTTTTTTCCTCGTCATTCGCCATCCGGTGCACATAACTTCCAGGCGCATCCGCGATGGCTTGTAATGGGAGTTTGCTGAAATCAGGAGGGGGTATTAAGCGTCCTGATTCTTTTTTTAGCCAACTAAACCATTCGGGCCACCAGGAGCCAGGATAGTACTCAGCGCCCTTGAACCATGTTTTTGGGTGCTTAGGCGCACTTAAATTTTGATAAAATCCATATTTTTCGGTGCCTGGGGGAATAATAATCCCTGCGATATGCCCCGACCCGCCCAATAAAAACCGTTTTTTTCCTTGCATTAATTGATAGCCTAAATAGGTTGTTTTCCAGGGTGCAATATGGTCTTTTTCAGTCGATACAAAAAAAGTAGGAATGGTAATGGCACTCACATCCAACGGGGTATTATTTAATTTTATTTTTTGAGGTTTGATGAGGTTATTGTGCAGGTACATCATGCGTAAATATTGGGAATGCATTTTTGCAGGCATGTTGGTGGTATCGGCATTCCAATACAACATATCAAAAGGCACCGGTGCTTTGCCCCGTAGATAATTCTTAATGAAAAAAGACCAAATTAAATCACTCGCGCGCAAGGAGTTAAATACGCTCGCCATAAATTGCCCTTCTAGGTAGCCCTTGGCCTTCATGCGCTCTTCTAGGGTTTTAATTTGATGCTCATCGATAAAAACCTGAATATCCCCTGGATCACTGAAGTCGATTAAAGATGCTAAAAATGTTGCAGAGCGGATTGGGTTTTCGTGATGTGCTTTATAATAGGCAAGCAAAATGGCCAGTAATGTTCCCCCAATGCAAAAACCAAGGGCATTCACTTGTTTCACATGCAACTGCTGTTGAATGGCTTTGATGGCGTCCATTGGGCCTTCATTGAGATAATCATAAAGTCCTTTGTTGGCATGGCGCGCATCAGGGTTAATCCATGAAATAACGAAGACAGTGATGCCTTGTGCCACTAACCAACGGATGAGTGAGTTGTGGGGACTTAAATCGAGAATATAATATTTATTGATCCAGGGCGGGATAATTAACAAGGGGACGGACCGTACTTTGGGTGTGCTTGGGGTGTATTGAATTAATTCCATTAAGTCATTCTGGAAAATTATTTTGCCGGGTGTTGTGGCGATATTTTTGCCAATTTCAAAGGCATTCATGTCCGTCATTTTCATGATTAAGCGGGATGAACCAGTTTCTAAATCGGTCAATAAATTTTGTAAGCCCACCAGTAGGTTTTTACCATGACTTTGCAGGGTTTCGGCCATCAATTGGGGATTGGTGTGAAAAAAATTGTCTGGTGATAGTGCATCTAAATATTGGCGCATGAAAAATTTGATGCGGCGGGCTAATTTTTTATCACCAAAGTCAAGGTGCTCGAGTAGGGAGTTAAAATGCTCACTGGCCAGGAGATATTGTTGGCTTAGCATGTTAAAAAAAGGGTTGTTTGTCCATTCCTCACTATTGAATCGTTTGTCATGGATGGGTTTTATCTTTCCTTCCAACATCAACTCAAATTGTTCTTGAAGGAGACCTACACTATCTTGCCAATAGGCTGCTTGCATTTGTTGAAGGAGCACTGGGTTTTTTAAAAGCGTGAGGGATAAGTTTTGAAAATCATTGAAGAACGACAGGTATTTTTCAGTTAGCAGCGAAAATTGGGGGGGCTGTTGTTTAAAACTTGTTAAAAGGCGAAGGCCTTTTTCAGCCACGGATTGCAGAATGTCACCCAGTTCGCTATCGGTGTCCATCGATACTCCCAAGTCATTGCGACGATGTATTTCATACGGGTATATGAGTTACAATCGTTAATATTTATTTTTAACGAACTCAAACCATGCATCTTAAACAATTAAAGCTAGCTGGTTTTAAGTCATTTGTCGAGCCAACGATTGTTCCTTTCAAGAGTCAACTGGTCGCTGTTGTAGGGCCCAATGGCTGTGGTAAATCAAATATTATTGATGCAGTCCGTTGGGTGATGGGGGAAAGTAGTGCGAAAAATTTGCGTGGTGAGTCCATGGTTGATGTTATTTTTAATGGATCGTCTCATCGCAAACCCGTTGGTCAAGCAGCGGTTGAATTGGTGTTTGATAATAGCCTTGGGCGGTTGGCAGGTCCTTATGCAACTTATCAAGAGATAGCGGTCAAGCGACTGGTGACACGCGATGGGGATTCTTTTTACTATCTGAATGGGAGTCGTTGTCGTCGCCGGGATATCACCGATATATTTTTAGGGACCGGGGCGGGTGCTCGCAGTTATTCTATCATTGGCCAGGATACCATTTCGCGATTGATACAAGCGCGTCCTGAAGAGTTACGGGCTTATTTGGAGGAGGCGGCCGGCGTTTCTAAATATAAAGAACGTCGTCGTGAAACATTACAGCGCATTCATCATACGCGGGAAAATTTAACCCGGGTAAGCGATATTCGTGATGAATTAGATAAGCAATTACTTCGGCTTGAGCGTCAAGCAAAAGCGGCTGAACGCTATACTGCCTTGAAACAAGAAGAGCGCTTGTGCAAATCGGATATTCTTGCACTGAAGTGGCATCATTTAGCGAAAGAGCAAGCGGCACTAAAGCGTGAGATCAGCGCCTTCTCTCTACAACAAGCCACGCACCAGACCCACATCACGGGATTCATCAAGGCAAATGCTCAGATACGCGAACAAAAGCACCTCACCAATGATAATTTTCAACAAATTCAGGTGCAATTTTATGAATTAAATACCGAGATTGCACGCCTTGAAGAGATCATTCAACAACAACAGCGCGAAACCCAACAATTGGGATCGGATAAAGCACAATTATTATCAGATGAACAACGATCACGGGACCAATTGGCAAAGGATACAACCGCTTTAAGCGAGTGTGAGCAAGCATTAGAGACCTTGCAGGTTAAAGTACAATCCTTTGAGAAAGCACTCGCCCAGGATCAACAACGACTTACTGAAAAGGATGCCCAAAAAATAGGCTGGGATGAGGAATGGTTAGTGGTTCAAACGACAGTGAACGATGCCCTGCGTGAAGCACAAGTCGAGCAACTCGCTCTGCAACACATAGAGCAACAATATCAACAAACCCATATCCGTTTGGAAAAAATTCAAGGGGATTCTGCGCTCCTGCCTACTGATCCGTTGCAAAAGGAATTAACCCTATTAAAGGAAATCCACAGAAACCTTTTAAGCCAGCACGGCTTGGATACGGCATCGCATGAAGTGTTTGTGAAGAAGGGAGAAGAATTACGCGAGCAATTTGTAGTTCTTGAGCAGCAGCTTCATCTAGCGCACGATCAGGTGCAAACCCTTTCGATAGAACATGGTGCTTTATTTGCAGCGCAGAATGCAGCCTTGCATCAGGTCAACAAGGCATCCTCTGTGTTTGGTTTTTGGGATAAAAATCCACGCTTGGCTGAAATAATCACGGTTCCTCCTGAGTGGCTTAAGTCTTGTGAATTGGTTTTAGGGGAGAGTTTAGAAGCCATTGTGCTTGACTCAATAGAAACCCTCACGCCTTCTTTGGCTGATTTACAAGGCCATTCGGCGGTATTTATTCAAGAAGCGCCTCAAGGTTTGCCTGCTCGTTATCCACGATTGTCTGAGATCATAACAGGCGTGGTGCCTTGTTGGATTCATGCATTGGAACATGTGTTTGTAGCGGGGAGCTTGGATGAGGCGCTCCGTTGGTTGCCGACACTCAGCTTTTATGAGTCCGTTGTGACGGCTGATGGTTATTGGATGGGGCCGGGTTGGGTTAAAGTTGAAGGTCTTATGGCAGAAGATGCTTCGGGTTTATTATCTCGTCAACAAGCCATCGTGATTTTAACTGAGCGCATGCGGGTAGCCCAGGACAATTTGCAATCATTAAAAGCCCATCGAGACGCACTTCATGCCACTATATCTGACAATGAGCGTGAATGTAATGCTACTCATCAGGCAGTATTGACGGGTTATGAAATGATGCGGGCAACTGAGGGAGACCTTAATAGCAAACAACTGACGCTTGAGCATGCCATGCTTAGAAAAAGTACGCTCTTGGAGGAGCAAGATGTTTTACAAGGGCTTCTTGAGGATTTTTTGACAGAAAAAATGCAACGCGAGCATCAATTGCAAGCCGCTCTTGAAAGGGCAGCTCTTCAAGAAAATCAGTTGCAAGGATTAAAAGAGATTAAAAGAGCGTGTTTTCTTGATCTGAAAGCGTTACACGATGCCGTTGAAACAGCAAAAGATGCTCGCTATCAAGCAGTGCTGCAAGCCGATCGAACGGTATTAAAAATTCAACAATTACGGGATAGTTGCCTGCGTTTGCAATCAGAGATTGATACGTTTCAGTTGCGTTTAGTAGGCCTTGAAGTACGTTTTAAGGCCCTATCAAACCCTGATGAAACCTCACGCACAGGGCTTCAAGACAAGGTGGCTCTTCATCAACAACTAGAAGGGGCTTTGGTCAAAGAACGTCAACAACAAGATGAGCTCGAACAGGCATTAAAAGAAAATGAACGGCGCTCTCAACAAGAGGCCCATGAAGTTCAGCGCTTGCAGGAAAAAATCCAGCAAGCCGAATTGCAGGCAGAAGGATTGGGTGTTCGAAGCGAGGGTCTGGTTGAATCATTAACCGCTTTGAATGCCGATGTGACGGGACTCTTGGCTGAATTTCCTGCTGAACTCACGCTTAAGGAGCGTGAAGCGGCATTGGTTTCGATTGATGAAAAAATTAAACGGTTGGGGGCGATTAACCTGGTCGCCATTGAGGAATATCAAACCGAGTTGGCTGAGAGGCAACAGCTAGATGCGCAGTATCAAGATTTGATAGCCGCCTTAATCACGTTGGATGAAGCGATTGCTAAAATGGATAAAGAAACGCAATTGCGGCTAAAAGAAACCTTCGATCAGGTGAATGCCTCATTTCAAGCGCTTTTCCCTCGCCTTTTTGATGGAGGACATGCACGATTGGAGCTGACTTGTGATAATCTTCTAGAAGCGGGTGTTTTGGTTATGGCACAACCGCCAGGTAAGCGCAATGGATCCATTCATTTGTTGTCTGGGGGTGAAAAAGCGATGACTGCAGTGGCACTTGTGTTTGCCATTTTTCAACAAAATCCATCACCATTTTGTATGTTGGATGAGGTGGATGCACCCTTGGATGACATGAACGTGAAGCGGTTTTGTCATGTGGTCAAGGAGATGTCTGAATTCGTGCAATTCTTGTTTATCACGCACAATAAGGTGACAATGGAGCTTGCGGATCAGTTAATTGGGGTGACGATGCGTGAACCGGGTGTTTCACGTGTGGTTGCTGTGGATGTGGAATCGGCTATAGCAGCTATAGCAGAGTAGGAGTCAATAATGCAGATCAATGTGAGTTTTATTTTTAATATCTTGTTGTTGATAGGGGTCATTATTGCAATTACGAGTATCATTAAGTCTAGGCGCCAGAGTGTAAATTTTGTTGATTATCAGCCACCGATTGGCACGCCGTCGAGTGTAAGCCAAGATGATATTATTGCTGTACGTAAAATTGATCCGGTCTTGGATAGCATACAATCCGATAGTCATAAGACCCTCGAGCCTGTGTTACGGGCCAGAGCCCCTTCTGTTAGCGCTGTTCAAGAAGAAACGCGTCCCCGACTAGGGAGTGAGCAACCCACTTCAGTGATGATGTTTTTATTGGCTAAAGAGAATCGTCAATTGGCGGGTTATGAATTGTTACAGACGGTACTGGCGGCAGGCTTGCGTTTTGGAGAGGGTCATTTATTTCATCGACACCAATCGCCGAATGGTCAAGGACCTATTTTGTGTAGTTTAGCGGCAGCAACGGCAACCGGGGTTTTTGATTTGCAAAACATAGGTGCATTTAGTGTGCATGGGTTGTGTTTATTTATGCAAGCCTCTGGCAATTCGACAATTGATGCTGAACGTTTTGCGATTATGTTGGATACGGCAAAGCAATTGAGTGAAGGCCTTGATGCGTACCTATTGGACTTTCAACGAAAGCCATTGTCTGAGGAGAGCTTAAATCGCTATTATCGGATGTTAAATCTTGATGAGGCCCTCGAGCAATCATGATGATATTAAGTGAAATCGCAGCATTATTAAACTGTTCCTGTTCAAGCTCGCATGAGTTAACGGGGATTTGTATTGACAGCCGGCAGGTGCTACCAGGGAATTTATTTATTGCCATTCGCGGGGAGCATTTTGATGGCCAGGATTTTATCCCTGATGTTGTTGCAAAAGGGGCGCTTGCCATTGTTTGTCATCAAGCCCTGCCGAATATTTCGATTCCCCAACTGGTTGTGCCAGATACGTTAGCGGCGTTGGCAAGTATTGCAACCACGCATCGAAAACGGTTTGGCTGCGATGTGATTGCATTGACAGGGAGTAATGGAAAAACAACGGTTAAAGAAATGATAGCCTCCATCCTGCCAGAACCCACTTATGCAACCCCAGGTAATTTGAATAACCACATTGGGGTGCCTTTCAGTGTGTTACAGCTTAATGCGACGCATCGGACGGCGGTATTTGAACTGGGTGCGAACCATTTGGGTGAAATCGCTCATACCGTGGCAATTGTTCAGCCCAAGGTTGCTTTGATTAATAATATTGCGCCAGCTCACCTTGAGGGGTTTGTCTCTATCGATGGGGTGGCTTCGGCGAAAGGGGAGATTTATCAGGGGCTTGCTGTGGGCGGGACTGCGGTGATTAATCAAGATGATGCTTATGCCCATTTTTGGGATGCTTTGTTGATTAACAAAAAAACACTGCGTTTTTCAAAGGAAAAGCCAGCTGATATTTATGCAAAAGCGATTCACTACGATACAGCAGGCTGTGGGCAATTTATATTGGTGACGCCCGAAGGCCAAATAGAGATTCAGTTGCGTGTCCCTGGCGCACATAATGTCAGCAATGCCTTGGCTGCTGCCGCGTGCACCTTTGCATTGGGTATCACTTTGGCCGATATTGCATTCGGCTTGCATCAATTTGGGGGGGTTGCTGGCCGAATGACGTTCCTTCAGGGAAAAAATAAGGCCATCATTATCGATGATACCTATAATGCGAATTTATCCTCAGCATTGATGGCCATTGATGTATTGGCGAGTCGCGACGGGGTGCGTATTTTTGTTTTTGGAGACATGGGTGAGCTAGGTCCTGCTAGTCAACAATACCATGAAGCCGTTGGCGTGGCGCTCAGGGAGCGTGGCATCGATAGACTCATGACGTGTGGCAAGCAGAGTGAATACACGGCCAGAGCCTATGGCGCGAATGCTGAGCATTATGAGAATCAAGGCACGCTTGTGCTGAATCTACTGAATCAATTGGATGCGAATACCACGGTGTTAGTGAAGGGATCACGCGCCAGTGCGATGGAAAAAATTGTGCATCAATTGGTGGGTTAATCATTGGAGTAATGCGAATTGCTGTTGATCCTGTTCACATGTGGTATGCTCCGCTTTTTTTAGTATATACTGACTAAAGCTAATAGCGAAAAGGGGAGACGACAGATGCTTTTTTGGCTAACGCAATTATTACAAGGACAGTACCATGCGTTTAGAGTCTTTCAATACCTGACCTTTCGCTCGATACTAGCCGCCCTTACCGCCCTTCTGGTTGGTTTGTTTTGTGGTCCACCAATGATTCGTTGGTTGCACTACTTGCAAATTGGGCAAGTGGTTCGGGATGACGGCCCTCAAAGTCATTTATCAAAATCAGGGACACCCACCATGGGTGGGGTGTTGATTTTATTAGCAATCACCGTGAGTTGTTTGTTATGGGGTGATTTAGAGCAAGGTAGCTTGTGGTTGGTCCTGTTTGTGACCGTAGGCTCGGGTGTGGTGGGTTGGGTCGATGATTACCGCAAGCTTGTTTTAAAACATAGCAAAGGATTGCCTGGTCGCTGGAAATATTTTTGGTTATCGATTATCGCATTGACTGCCGTATTATATCTTTATATGAACGCCAGCATGCCCATTCATACGCAACTCACTATCCCCTTTTTTAAATCCTGGTTGATTAATTTAGGTCCTTTGTTTCCACTCTTCGCCTATTTTGTCATTGTGGGCAGTAGCAATGCTGTGAATTTAACCGATGGCCTGGATGGGTTGGCGATTATGCCTATCGTGATGGTTGCAGGTGCCTTAGGGGTTTTTGCGTATGTTGCCAGCAATGCTGTTTATGCCCATTATCTATCCATTCCTTTTGTGCCCAATACCGGCGAATTAACTATTTTTTGTTCGGCCATCGTTGGCGCAGGCCTTGGGTTTTTATGGTATAATAGTTACCCCGCAGCGGTATTTATGGGGGATGTGGGATCGCTCGGATTAGGGGCCGCATTGGGCATTGTTGCCATTGTGATTCGTCAAGAATTGGTTTTATTAATCATGGGTGGATTATTTGTCATTGAAACCATGTCCGTTATTATACAGGTTGGTTATTTTAAATACTCTGGGGGGCGGCGTGTTTTTCGCATGGCGCCCTTACACCATCATTTTGAATTAAAGGGGTGGTCTGAGCCGAAAATAATTGTACGGTTTTGGATTATTACGGTGGTTTTTGTGCTGTGCGGTTTAGCAACCTTAAAACTTCGGTAAAGGATTGATATGCTCTATTTGGTCGCAGGCCTGGGAAAAACCGGCCATTCTATTGCGCGTTATTTGCGTCGGAGAAATAAACCATTCGTGGCCTTTGATACGCGCACGGAGCCGCTGGGTCTCGATGAATTTAAAGCGGAATTTCCGGGCATTGATGTGTTTCTTGGCGAAATTCCTGAAGCGCTTTATGAGCAGTTCACGGAAATTATTGCAAGCCCTGGTGTAGCCCTTGATTCACCGAGCATGAAAAAAGCGATAGATAGTGGGATTTCAGTGGTGGGTGATATTGAATGCTTGGCCCGCGAAATCAACGCCCCTGTTATTGCCATCACAGGCACTAATGGAAAATCAACGGTCACAACCTTGGTTGGTGACATGGCAAAAGCGGCAGGGTTTTCAGTGGCTGTTGCGGGCAATATTGGTGTGCCTGTGCTGGATCTATTGGATTGTCCGATTCAATATGATTTGTGGGTTTTGGAATTATCTAGTTTTCAGTTGGATTTGATCTTCACGTTGTCGCCTAAGGCTGCGACCATTTTGAATGTGACGCCAGATCACCTTGACCGACATCACCATCTTCAGGCCTATATAAAAGCCAAGCAGCGCGTATATCATCGTTCTGAATGGTTATTGTATAATCGCGAGGATGCAGAAACAAAGCCCTGCCTTCAGGAAGAGACGCGAAACCCTTCGATAATCAGTTTTGGTCTGGATGAACCTAAAGCGGATGATTGGGGTTTGATTCATGAAGATGGGGTCGATTATCTTGGACAAGGTCATGAAAAAATATTAGCCGTTGAGGCATTAAAAATAAAAGGACGGCATAATTGGAAAAATGCCTTGGCGGCCTGTGCATTGAGCCGTGCCGTTGGTGTTTCGTCTGCCACAATGAAAGACGTATTGCAAGACTTTGGCGGCTTAGCACATCGGAGTCAGTGGGTTAGAACGGTTGAGGGTGTGTCGTATATTAATGATTCAAAAGGAACGAATATTGGTGCAACCCTGTCTGCCATTTCAGGCATCGGGGGTTCGATAAAGGGCAAGATTGTATTGATAGCCGGTGGCCAAGGCAAGGGGGCCGATTTTACTGAGTTACGAGTAGCCATGCCTGATTATGTCCGCGCCGTTGTTTTAATGGGCGAAGACGCTGATCAATTGGAAAAAGCCCTTGCCGATCTTGTTCCTATTATTCGAGTTTCGTCATTAGATGCTGCGGTGCATGCGGCGCAACATCAAGCCCTAACCGGTGACGTTGTTTTATTATCGCCTGCATGTGCCAGTTGGGATATGTTCAGAGACTATGGTCATCGAGGGGATACCTTTGTTACTGTAGTGGGTGAGCTATGAGCGTCATGCAGCCGCGTCATTATACCCAGCGAGGGAAACCGACTTATAAGCCCCTTGCGCTCTATGATAAATGGTTGATAATCGCATTAATTGGTCTATTGGTCATTGGACTCATGATGGTTGCTTCTAGTTCCGTCATGATTTCCACTAAATTTTATCATCAACCGTTTCATTTTTTAATTCGACAGGCTTCCTACCTTGTTGTGGGGTTAATCGTAGGCATGGTCTTGATGCGCATCGATAGTAGTGTGTGGGAAAAATACAGTGTGCCTATGTTGCTTGTTTGTTTGTTAATGTTGGTCTTGGTATTAATCCCTGGGATTGGCCGTGTCGTCAATGGAAGTCGACGATGGCTTTCTTTTGGTCCTATCGGCATTCAGGTGTCTGAGTTGGCTAAAATGACCATGATTTTTTACCTGGCAGGCTATTTAGTGCGTCAGAAGCAGTGTATCAAAAACAGTATTGTCGGCTTTATGCGGCCCATGTTCGTTTTGGGGCTTGTGGGGGTTTTATTGCTATTGGAGCCCGATTTTGGTGCAACCGTTGTGATTGCAGGCACCGTAATGGCCATGCTGTTTCTGTCCGGGGTGAAATTACGGTATTACGTCGGATTAGTGCTTTTGGTGGGAGCATGTCTTGCTTTTCTTGCCGTCTCATCCCCTTATCGGGTAGCGCGCTTGACGGCATTTCTTAATCCTTGGGCTGATCAATTTAATAGTGGTTATCAATTAACACAATCATTGATAGCTTTTGGTCGAGGGGGATGGTCAGGTGTTGGTTTGGGTGACGGTGTTCAGAAGTCATTTTATTTGCCTGAGTCCCATACTGATTTTCTATTTGCGGTACTGGCAGAAGAATTGGGATTTCTCGGTATCCTGCTAGTTTTATTATTGTATAGTATACTGGTGGTTAGAGGGTTAATGATTGGTTTTAATGCCCATTTACATGATCGATTATTTGCCTCTTATACAGCGTATGGCATTACGTTTTGGTTGGGGCTTCAAGCTTGTATTAATATGGGTGTTAATACGGGTCTTTTGCCTACAAAAGGGTTGACTTTACCCTTTTTAAGTTATGGGGGCGCCAGTATGGTGGTGAATTGTGTTGTTATTGCGGTACTGTTACGTATTGATCATGAGAATCGTTGGCAATCTTTGGGGTTGCGAACCAAGGGGGCATTGTGAGTAACATGGATCATTTTTTATCACCAAGGATGGGACGGGTAGAGCAGATCCATTTTGTGGGCATTGGTGGTGCGGGGATGTGCGGGATAGCAGAGGTATTGCTCAATGAGGGGTATCGGATCACAGGGTCTGATCTCTCTGAAACCAAAACAATACAGCGCTTACAGTTACTTGGTATTCCGGTCGCCATAGGCCATCGAGTGGAAAATATTCAGCATGCGGATGTTGTGGTTCGCTCTACGGCGGTTGATGATGATAACCCTGAGATAATCGCTGCCCGAGAACAAATGATTCCCGTTATCCCACGGGCTGCCATGTTGTCTGAGTTGATGCGTTTTCGTCATGGGATTGCCATTGCAGGGACGCATGGAAAAACCACAACCACTAGTTTGGTGAGTAGTTTATTGGCCGAAGGGGGTCTTGATCCCAGTTTCGTTATTGGTGGAAAATTAAACAGCTGTGGCAGTAATGCTCAATTGGGTAAATCAGCTTATTTTGTTGTTGAAGCCGATGAAAGTGATGCCTCGTTTCTATTTTTAAAGCCGATGATGGCAGTGGTTACAAATATTGATGCCGATCACATGAGCACCTATGGCGATAATTTTGACAAACTACGCCAAACATTCATCGAGTTTCTTCATCATCTCCCATTCTACGGGTTAGCGGTGGTGTGTTTGGATGATCCAGAAGTTCGCCGTATTTTGCCCGCAATACAACGCCCCACATTAACCTATGGATTTAATGAGGGGGCTCATTATCGTGCGGTGAATTGGAATCAAAAGGGCTTACTCAGTGAATTTACAATGTTACGGCCGGTCCCTCATGCCCCATTAACCATCCAATTCAAGTGGCCAGGCCGTCACAATGTGTTGAACGCACTCGCCGCTGTTGCCATTGCGACAGAACTGCAGGTGAGTGATGAGGCCATTGTGCAGGGATTGCAAGCGTTTCAAGGGGTCGGCCGCCGTTTTCAAATATTAGGTGAACGGCATTTTACGAATGGGAATGTTCTGGTTGTTGATGATTATGGACATCATCCTCAAGAAATCAAAGCAACAATAGAAGCATTTCGTTCTGTATGGCCTGATAAACGTCTAATCCATGTATTTCAACCGCATCGTTATACGCGTACAAAAGCACTATTTGCCGATTTTGTGGAGGTGTTAAGTCTGTCTGATGAGTTGTTATTGTTCGATATCTATCCTGCAGGGGAGTCGCCTATTGCTGGGATCAGCACTGAATTATTAATCAGTCAAATTAATGCAAAGTTTCCCAAAGCTAGATTAGTGACAGAAGAAAATTTTGAAGCACAGTTAGAGCAATTGGTGGTAGAGGGAGATGTTATCCTGATGCAAGGCGCCGGTAGTATTGGCCAACTAGCGATAAATTTAATGCAGAAATCATTGCGAGAAATAGCGTGAATAAATCTGACAATGCATTGGGTGCCCCTTTGATTGCAGACTCAGATAAAGGCTTGCTCTTGTTGCAAGAGCGTTTGGCTGATTATACAACCTGGCGTGTTGGTGGTGTAGCGAAAGCATTGTATAAGCCCGCGGGCATCGCTGATCTTGCTTTATTTCTGAAACAGCTTCCTCCAGACGAACCCTTGTTGTGGTTGGGCTTGGGTAGCAATTCTTTGATAAGGGACATCGGCTTTTCAGGGACGGTGATTCTGACACAGGGGTGTTTAAATGAGCTCAGCCTGGTTGGTGATGATTTGATTCGGGTTGAGGCCGGTGTATCTTGTGCTAAAATGGCACGATTTTGTGCGCGGAACCAATTGGCGGGTGGCGAGTTTTGGGCGGGTATTCCTGGAACCATGGGCGGTGCATTGCGGATGAATGCGGGGTGTTTTAATGGTGAAACCTGGCAGTCCGTGGTTGAGGTCGAGACGATGACCCGTTTTGGTGAGGTAAGACGGCGCAAGGCGTCTGAATTTGATGTATCTTATCGTCATGTCTCGGGATTAAACGATGAGTGGTTTATCGCCGCAACTTGCCGTCTTACGCCAGGGGATAAAGACACGTCGTTACAATTAATTAAAGAGCTATTGGCGCACAGGGCGTCCACCCAACCGACCAGTGAGTACAACTGCGGTTCTGTGTTTAAAAATCCACCGAATCATTATGCGGCGAAGTTAATTGAATCGTGTGGCTTAAAGGGTAAAGTTTTTGGTGGTGCAATGGTTTCAGAAAAACATGCTAATTTTATTATTAATCATCAAGGGATGGCATCCGCCACGGATATCGAATCATTGATTCAATGGGTGCAAAAAACAGTACGTGAAGAAACAGCGATTGAGTTGATTCGTGAAATACATATTATCGGGGATGAATCATGTTAAATTTACTTCTACTTTATGGTGGCAAATCGGGTGAGCACGAAATTTCATTGAGATCAGCCGCCTCCGTATTGGCTCATTTAGACGTTGAACAATACAACGTGATCCCTGTGGGGATGGATAAAGAGGGTCGATGCTACCTGAATAGTTACCAAAACCTACTGAACTTTAAAGATGAGTTGCCTGTTGTGACATCCGATTCTCGTCCATTACCGAGCCTCTTGGTCGATGGTCATCTAGCGGTTGATGCGGATGTGGTGTTTTCAGTGGCTCATGGTCCACTCTATGAGGATGGTGCGCTGCAGGGATTATTGGAATTGGCAAATATAGCTTATGTTGGATGCAGTGTACTGTCTTCAGCGATCGGCATGGATAAAGACATGGCACGGCGTCTGGTGGGTATCAATGGGATAAAATCCGCACCCTACCGCGCACTGTCATGGCATGCCCCGGCCGAAGAAATATTGCAATTTTGTAAGCGGGCGTCTGCTGAATTGGGTTGGCCCTTATTTGTAAAACCATGCTCTATGGGATCGAGTGTTGGTGTGCAAAAAGTTCATGATATGCCAGAACTTTTGTCAGCTGTTTCAGATGCACGCCGATATGATGAGACCGTTCTTGTTGAAGCGTTTATCAAAGGTCGAGAAATTGAACTGGCCGTCTTAGAAAATGAGTCTCCTTTTCTTCGGCCCAAGGTGAGCGTGCCAGGAGAGATTCAGGTCCATCATGCGGATGGCTTTTATTCCTATTCAGCTAAGTATCTAGAGAGTGCAGAAACTGAGGTGATTATTCCAGCCGTCTTAGATGATGCCCTAGTGCATCGATTACAACAGGTGGCAGTCGATATTTTCGTGACGCTAAAATGCAAAGGAATGGCTAGGGTTGATTGTTTTCTAGACGATGAGACCGGTGAAATTTATTTTAATGAAATTAACTCAATCCCTGGTTTTACCTCTATCAGTATGTACGCCAAGATGTGGCAAGCCAGTGGTTTATCCTATGCTGCATTATTAGATAAATTGATTGGATCGGCAATAACACATCATCATTGTCGTCAACAGTTGGTGAGGCATTATCAGTAGGGTCGGTCTTTTGGTTAATCGATCCGAATTAAAAGGATTGTCGCATGGGTGCAGAAACAGGGCGTTTACGATATACAAGCCTTCTAACGTTTTTGATCGTATGTGCGCTATTTTTAACAGCGCGTCTAAGCTATTTATTTTTAGCGGATGCCTATCGTTTTCCCATTAGCACCGTAAAAATTGCTGCTAATTATCAGCATATTACACGCAAGCAACTCGAATTGGTTTTATCTAATTATCTTCATTCAAGTTTTTTTTCATTGTCGGTTCGCCGCCTTCATGATGACCTCCTTGCAATGGATTGGAGTGATAGGGTATATATAGAACGGATATGGCCTGATACTTTAAAAATAACCTTGGTGGAGAAAACGCCTGTTGCAGTTTGGAATGACACCTTGATGACTGCAGACGGTGAGTTATTTAATGTAGCGACGGACCAAAATGAGGAAGGTCTTCCAAAATTAACAGGCCCTCTACAACAACAAACAGACGTCTTACAAATTTATCAAAAATTGAGTAAGCTATTATCAACCTATGGATTACATGCAGCGGCTTTACAATTGCGTGATAATCAAGCTTGGGAGCTTGTGTTGACTAATGGGATACAACTGCGTTTAGGTAAACAAGAGTTAGAGAAGCGTCTACAACGATTTTGTAGGGCATATTCAGTGGTTTTTGCAGACAAGCCAGAGCAGCTGTCCAGTGTGGATTTACGTTATGCACGTGGCATGGCAGTGCGTTGGAAAACAAAATGAGACGATAATGGCTAAAAAAACGGAAAAAAATATTATCACAGCTTTGGACATTGGCACCTCTAAAATTGTAGCTTTGATCAGTGAAGTGACAGTTGATGGGGCCCTTGAAATCATTGGGTTTGGTTGTCATCCCTCCCGGGGTTTAAAGCGGGGTGTGGTGGTTGATATTGAGGCAACTGTTAATTCCATTCAACGAGCGGTGCAAGAAGCCGAATTAATGGCGGGCTGCGATGTTCGTACAGTTTATACGGGGATTGCGGGAAGTCATATCCGTAGCCTTAATTCCCACGGTATTGTAGCGATTCGTGATAAAGAAGTTTCTCAAGCGGATGTTGAGCGTGTGATTGATGCAGCAAAGGCTGTTGTCATCCCAGCTGATCAGAAAATACTCCATATTTTACCCCAAGAATTTATCATCGATAACCAAGGCAGTATTCGTGAACCAGTAGGAATGGCTGGTGTGCGTTTAGAAACCCGCGTTCATATCATCACAGGGGCTGTTAGTGCTGCCCAGAATATTATTAAATGTGTACGGCGTTGTGGGCTTGAGGTCAGTGAAATTATTCTTGAGCAGCTGGCATCAAGTCATGCTGTATTAACCGAGGATGAAAAAGAATTGGGTGTTTGTTTGGTTGATATTGGGGCTGGAACAACCGATATTGCTATTTTTTCGGAAGGCGCCATACAGTATACCTCTGTTATTCCTATTGCGGGCGATCAAGTCACCAATGATATTGCCATGGCCTTACGCACACCAACCAAGGCGGCGGAAACCATTAAAATAAATTATGGTTCTGCCGTGTCAGAGCTTGCGAATGTTAGCCAAATGATAGAGGTGTCAAGTGTCAATGAACGCCCGGGTCGGAAAATTTCTGCCAGGGCACTGTCTGATGTCGTCTCTGCGCGTTATGAGGAGCTCTTTACCCTGGTGCATAATGAATTGCGTCGGAGTGGGTTTGAGGACTTAATTGCTGCAGGCATTGTCCTAACAGGGGGGGCCTCTAATGTGAAAGGGGCAATAGAGTTAGCTGAAATGTGTTTTGAGATGCCTGTGCGACATGGGTGTGCGCAACAAATTTCAGGACTGGTAGAAGCCACGACAAATCCCTCATTGGCGACGGGTGTGGGGTTATTACTGCATGGCTTCCAACAGCAATACGAAGGTGGTTATAATGTGCCTAAATTAACTGATAGTGCGAATGGCGTGTGGATGCAAATGAAAAAATGGTTTCATGGCAACTTTTAAGCCAAATTGATGAGAGGAAATGAAATGGAAGGCCAAAAAGACAATGCAGTTATCAAAGTTGTGGGTGTTGGTGGAGGCGGTGGTAACGCCGTGGAGCATATGGACAACATCGATGGTGTGGTTCGTATTTGTGCAAATACCGATGCGCAGGCATTGAAAAACTCCAATGCTGAAATATTAATTCAATTGGGCGATGAGCTGACCAAGGGATTGGGGGCTGGTGCGAATCCCCAGGTCGGTCGTGCTGCAGCTGAAGAGGATCGTGAGCGTATCAAAGAAGTATTGCAAGGGGCTGACATGGTTTTCATCACGGCCGGCATGGGTGGTGGAACGGGTACAGGGGCGGCTCCTGTATTTGCGGAGGTGGCAAAGGAGTTGGGTATTTTGACGGTCGCGATTGTGACCAAGCCCTTTTCTTTTGAAGGCAAGCAACGGGCATTGGCCGCTGAGGAGGGGATTCGTCGGTTAGCTGAACATGTTGATTCGTTGATTACGATTCCTAACAATAAATTATTAAGTGTTTTGGGAAAAAACATTAGTTTGCTTAACGCGTTTAAAGCGGCCAACAATGTTTTGTTGGGGGCGGTGAAGGGGATCTCTGATTTGATTACGCGTCCTGGTCTGATTAACGTGGATTTTGCTGACGTGCGTACGGTGATGTCTGAAATGGGTATGGCGATGATGGGCACGGGGACTGCAAAGGGTGAAGAACGTGCACGTCAAGCCGCGGAGGCAGCGATCGCCTCGCCCTTACTTGAAGATATTAATTTTTCAGGGGCAAGGGGTATTTTAGTGAATATCACCGCGGGCATTGACATGTCCATAGGTGAGTTTGAGGAAGTGGGGGATGTCGTTAAAGAATTTATATCAGACGATGCCACGGTGGTTGTAGGGACTGTGATCGATCCGGAAATGACAGAAGAAATGCGAGTGACGGTGATTGTGACGGGTCTAGGTGAGGCACGACAGCGCGGTCAACAGCCAGTACCTGGCAAAGCACGGTTGGTTGAATCACGTCGAGGGGATGGTACACTGGATTATCAACAACTTGAGCGACCGGCTGTGATTCGTAAGCAAGCGGCATCAAGTGCTGCTTCACCGTCTACCGCAAAACAGAGCAGTGATGCAATTCCTGATGTTGATTACCTAGATATTCCGGCTTTTTTACGTCGGCAAGAAGAGGTTTGAGCAAAGCGAGGATAATCATGAAACAGATTATTTGGAAGCGCGCCGTTAATGGAATGATTGGCGCGTTATCGTTGTTTGTATTTATTGGCTCTGCGAGAGTGGCAGGCCAGTCTCAAATATCTCTTGAATCCTTGTAGGTTGCGGCCTTGGCCCAACAGGTGCGTGTCCTGGGCCAAGGCCAAGCCCACATTTTCAGTTTTATGCAACAGCCCTGGCCGCAGTGGCCACTATACGGTCAATCAATTCTCGAAAAAACCCATGACTACCTTGCGAGCCAATGATCTGTCTTTTTTCTCTTTAATCCCCAATCGTGTCGTCCCCGCTTTCATTAGGATGTAAACGAGGCCTCAATCGGCACGGGCGTGGGATCGATTACCGCACAAGTATCGAAGTTGTTGTTCGTATTGATGAATAGACTAAATTTTTTAGGATGATGGACTGGATCTGCTTTTTACCAAAAAATTAGACTTATCAATAAATTATTGTTAAAATTTTAGAGGTATGCATGGGAAAGGAGATGTAAAAAGGTGAGCACTGAATGATAAAACAACGATCCCCTAAAAAGGTGATTCAAGCAACAGGCGTTGGCCTTCACTCGGGTGATAAGGTGCTTTTAACTTTACGACCCGCACCCATCAATACTGGCATCATATTCAGGCGTACCGATCTTTTTCCTGTGGTTGAAATTCCTGCGTCCTATGAACATGTTAGTGACACCATGTTATGCACCTCCTTGCAACATCAAGGGGTAAAAGTTGCGACCGTTGAGCATCTTTTATCAGCGCTTGCCGGCCTAGGTATCGACAATGCTTACATCGATATTAATGCCGCAGAAATTCCTATTATGGATGGCAGTGCAGCGCCTTTTGTTTTCTTAATTCAATCGGCAGGTATTCGGGAACAAGACGCAGCCAAGCGTTTTATTCGTATTTTAAAGCCCGTTCGCATTGAAGAAAATGGCAAATTTGTACAATTTCTCCCACACAACGGATATAAAATATCATTCACGATTGATTTTGACCACCCAGTATTTAATGACAGACCACAATCGGTGAATTTCGACTTCTCTTCAACTTCCTATGTAAAAGAATTATGCCGAGCCAGAACATTTGGATTTCTATCCGATTATGAAAAATTACGTGAATGTGATTTGGCTAAGGGGGGAAGTTTAGATAATGCAGTTGTGGTTGATAATTATCGCATACTGAACGAAGATGGGCTAAGGTTTGAAGATGAATTCGTGAAACACAAAGTGTTGGATGCTATTGGTGACCTGTATCTATTGGGATCAAGTTTAATTGGCGCCTTTGAGGGATATAAATCAGGGCATGAGATGAATAACAAATTGTTGCGGGCCCTGATGGTTCAACAAGATGCCTGGGAATATACCCATTTTGATATTGAAAATCACCAATCTTCTTATCAACATGAATTGCATTTAGTCGAGGCTTAATATTTTGCGCCGAGATTTCTAGAGGCTGTTGACCATTGCTTTACAACGCCTACGTACCGCGGACAAGCCGCGGTCTTATCATTACCCACATACCGCCAAGTCCTAATCAGCCACGGCGTGTCGGGGGCCTGTCATGGTAGTAATATCGCTTACTCTTTCTCTTTGTTGCTAGCAAGCTGCTGAAGCGCATCTCTTAATGGTTGGTAATTACATTGCTCTTTGCCTGAGAGAATGGCCTCGCGTGCTTTGGTAGATAGGATGGGGGACTTTAAGTGTTTTTTGGTGCACGATGATTCTACTGCAGCAACCATTAATTTGATTGAAGAGAGTTGATAGATACCCGCTTCTTTTCGTAATGTATCACGAAGTGCTGGTATGCTATAACGTAATTCAGAAGCCCATACGGGATCACTCACAATGATAACTAAGCAGCCGTGGTTAAAGCTACCAACATGGCAATGGGGTTGAAGGGTTTTAGGAAGATACTCCGTCAGTTTTGAATTTAATGCTTCAATCTGAACCGTGCGTTTGCAAATGTCGATAAGGCGGGTATTTAGACAGCGGTTAATTCGGCGCATAGCGTTTCTCAGGTTATTCCAGATGATTGCAATATATTCTTAATGTGTTATTTTAATATACAACCTCAGATCGTGTAATTTTTTGTACTATACTGCGCGCGCAGTATAAAATAGCAAATGGTCAACAAACTTTAATCAGGCCGGAAATTACTTCTTATTCTGGCTTATACCTTAACCAAGGATTATCGATGAACGATAGTAACATTGTATATCAAGCGCGTCTGCATTGGATCCTCTTTGTAGGTCCCTTTTTATTATTATGCTTTTCTGGATTTCTTACCTTAAGATTCGAACAATTGCATACTGTTGCCTTATTGCTTGCAGTTTTTTCACTGCTTTGGGGCTTCACTTTTTGGATGACGTATCATTTCTCCTCATTAACCATTAAGAAAAACCAAGTTATTTTACGCACTGGTTTTTTAGTGCAAAAAACGCTCGATATTCCCTTAAATAAAATAGAGAGTATTGATATCCGTCAGACTTTGTTCGGTAGTTTGTTCCATTATGGCTCATTGGTGATCACAGGCACGGGGGGTAGTCGACAAATGGTGAATTATTTAAGTCAACCATTAACGTGCCGACGGTACATTGAACAATTAATGCATGGATAAAGATTATTTGGATTTGGGAGAAAGTCACCTGCAAAAAGACGCTTGTGGCTTTGTCCTAATAATGTTCAATTAATAGGCGATCGCTTCAAATGCCTCGGCAGCCATCGGTTGATTAAGAAGAAAACCTTGTCCTAAGAGACATTTTCTGGATACTAAATAATCTAATTGTGAGTTTGTTTCAATGCCTTCAGCGATTACAGTCATTCCTAGTTCATGGGCTAATTTAATAATGGTGTCAATGATGATGACCTTATCATGGTGATTATGAATATTAGCCACAAATAATTTATCAATTTTTAAGGTATTAATGGGTAAGGTTTGTAAACGACTGAGCGACGAATAACCCATCCCAAAATCATCCAATGAAATACTTGACCCTAATGCGCCAATATTTTCTAATCCTAGACTGACCATGTCATTGCTTTTCATGATTAAATTTTCCGTAATTTCAACGCTTAAATAATTTGCAGGATAATTAAAAAGGTCTAAAGTGCTTTTAAATTGTTCAAAAAAATCATTATTTTCAAACTGCCTGGGTGAGACATTAATCGAGAATAATAAATGTTTCTGGTGGGTTTCAGACCATTGTTTTATTTGTTTACAGGCATGATGTAAGACCCAATTGCCAATTTTAAGGATCAAACGGCTTTTCTCAGCCACTGGAATAAATTCATCGGGTGAAATTGGTCCAAGGGTGTCGCTATGCCAACGCAGTAGTATTTCAGCACCGATTATTTTTCGAGTGATTAGGTTGTATTGGGGTTGATAGTATAATGTAAGACCACCTTGTTCTAGGGCTTTTTGTAATTGTGATTCAATTTCAGCTTCACGATGTTGCTCCGCGTTGAGTTTTTTTGTAAAACACCGAAAGGTATTTTTACCCGAGTTTTTAGCAGCATACATCGCGATATCCGCATTTTTAAGAAGTTCCTCACTGTTTGTTCCATCCATTGGGTAGATTGAAATGCCGACACTCACGGAGCCCGTAAGGTATTTGTCATCGATGGAATAAGGGATATTTAATTCACTGACAATGCGCTCTGCTAAAACTCTGAAGGCTGTTGCTGATTTTAATTTCGGGGTGATCACTGTAAATTCATCGCCTCCAATTCTAGAGATGATGTCGCCTTTTCGCGTGAGTGAGCTCAACTTTTCAGAAAAATGCTTTAAAAAATTATCCCCATGAAGATGGCCCATGCTGTCATTGATTGATTTGAAATTATCAATGTCAATCAAGAAAAGCGCAAACGACTCAGCATTTCGCGCACTATTGGCGACGGTTATGTCGAGTAAATCTTCGAAGGCCCGTCGATTGTATAAAACAGTCAGTGGATCATGGGCTGCGTAGTATTTTAATTTTTCTTGATCCTGTTGTAGTGTATGTTGGGCTTCTAAAATTGAATTATATGAAAAAACATAATTGGTAATTAGGGATGAAAATGGAATCAAATAGACAATGATTTTAAGGATAAAAGCAATGTTATAGGCCCCCTCAGTCGGTGTATTGGATAAAAACATAAGGTATAGTGCAATCACAATTTGTGTGATGGACATATATAAAATGCAATGGCTTAAAATATGGGGGAATTTTTTATAGATCTTGGGATAAATAAAGACGATCATCGCTAAATAAATGGATAAATAAATTAATTCATAAGGCCTCAAGATAATGGCGCTTCTAAAGAACAGGTTGGGTTGTAGAATGATGAAACGGGCATAATAGATCCCTGCAACGGCGATTAATACCAGCGCCACATTGAGCAACATAAAGGTCTGTAATCGGAACAGTGAGGGATGATGATCTTTTAGGATATATAGAAAACCTATTATCATGATAAATCCACTGATGGTGTTGGTAAATATCCATATTAGGGCATCCATGCTTTCTTTGGTGGGAATATAGGTCGCCCCATCGATGACCAGGGTATGCAGTGCCTCGGTTGATCCTGAAAACAAAATAGATAAACCAATGATGAGCGCAACCTTGTCATTGGATAATCGGTATTGAACAAACGCCAATATAACGGTAATGGCTGCTAGTGAAACCGCAGACCATTGAAGAATGAGGTGTATAAAATAATGCTGTACTTGTGTGCCGATGATCAAAACAGCTAAGCTATTGTTGTTTTCAGATCCTTTAGTGACGCCGCTAAAATCAATGCCAAAGTAGTTGAGAGCAATGAAGGGTATGCCGAGGAAGAGTAATATACTGAAAGTAAAGATAGGGGGAATGTGTTTTAATTTTTTATCATCCAAGAGGAGTGCTTTGTCCATTGCGTACTCAGTATCAATAATGAAAATTTATTATATACCTTTCAATAGGTATTGTAAGATAACATAGAGTGATTCAGCAATTCTCACTGTGGAGTTCATTTTTTAAACACTGGTTGGATTTTTGGTTGTTAGGTTAATTATAAAACCTTTGAAAGCCATGGATGGCTTTCAAGAGTGGCATGGATGCGTATAGCGAGTTTTATAATTAACCTAACAACCAAAAATCCAACCAGTGTTTAAAAAATGAACTCCACGGTGAGTTGCTGAGAGTGATTGAAACCAATGATTCATCAAACAATAAGGGTATAAGGTTCCATGGATTATAAAGACTATTATAAAATTATGGGTGTCAGCCGGGATGCTGCTGCCAAAGACATCAAACTGGCTTACCGTCGGTTGGCACGGAAATACCATCCTGATCTGAGCAAAGAGCCAAAAGCCGAAGAAAAATTTAAAGAGCTGGGTGAGGCTTATGAGGTCTTAAAAGATCCGGAGAAAAGAAAAGTTTATGATCAATACGGGAATGATTGGGAGCAACGACAGCGTGAACAATCCGCACAAACCGGTCCTGCATGGGATGACACCAGCGCAAACTACCAATATAGTCCTGATTTTTTTGAATCCTTATTCGGGGCCTCTCCTCATTTTCGTCAACGAGCGCAACATCAGCCTGGGTCAGATTATCATGGGGATGTAACGATTAACTTGGAAGAGGCTTATACGGGAACCGCGAAGGAGTTGCACCTGCCTCATGCACAGAAAGGTCGGCAAACGCTTAAGGTGAAAATTCCTGCGGGTGTTAAATCTGGGCAGAAAATTCGGCTCGCGGGGCAGGGGGGCGAGGGGCGATCAGGTGGGCCTAAGGGCGATCTTTATTTAACCATCCATGTTGATAAGCATCCTCTCTTTGATGTGATGGGCAATGATATTTATCTTTCCCTACCGATTACGCCATGGGAAGCGGCCTTAGGCTCTACGATTGTTGTGCCAACTTTAGGGGGAAAGGTTGATTTAAAAATACCTGCGGGTTCACAAGGAGGGCAAACCCTGCGTTTAAAAAAACGAGGACTGCCCGGTGCTACTCCTGGGGATCAACTGGTGCTGTTGAAAATTATTATTCCACAACCAACCACGGATGCAGCAAAAGCATTTTACAAAAAAATGGCGGAAGAACTGCCATTTAATCCACGTGAAAAAATGGGGGTATGATTCATGGTGCTTCAAACAATCGTGGAAGGGGTCGTTATGGATGAAACCACAACGATAGCGTTGGTGGAGGTGTGTGAGAAATATCATATTTCGGAATCTGTATTGCGGGAAATGATAGAGCATGGCCTTTTCAATCATCAAACCAGCCCTTCAAAAATTATTCATATTGATCAACAGACCTTAAGCCGTATCCAGTCGGCCTTTCGTTTACAAGAAGATTTAGAGTTGAACCTACCCGGGGTTGTGTTGGTTTTAGAGCTGCTGGAAGAGTTAGAGCAAGTACGAGATGAGCTTATTATTCTGCGACATCATGTGGGTGGATAAGCAGGCGGGCTGTGTCTAGAGGTTCATCATGATGGGCGTGCGGTATAAAAAAACCCAGCGGTCCGAAGGGCGGGGCTGGGTTTTTTATGTTGACTGCAGTGGTCTATTTTAGTGGATTATAAAATAGCACACGTGGTGTCTTGATTCATTGCTTGATCATAAGAAACCGGTTCAGCAACAGGAGCAGTAGCAGTATAAGCGGGAGGAGGTTGTTCTTGCCTAAAAATAGAAGGCTGCCTTGCGATAAAATCCTTAGAATCATTAGCAGCAGGAGGAGCAATAGGGCTAGAGAAATGAGGTTGGTTCAACCATGTTGCATTGCGAGTGGGGACTGGCTGAGCAGGAGCAGGAGCATGAGCATGAGCATGAGCAGGAATATCTCGAGTATAATCGTTGTGATATGTTCTGGTGCGTGATGCTTCATTTGACCAGGCAGAGAATTTAGCAAAAACCCCTTCAATCATGTCTCCAAGGCTATAGATTGCTAAGCCCAAGGTTACAATTGAAAATGCACCAACCCAACCGGCTATTAATGCAACACCAATCTCAGGAACGCCTAATGCAAATGACAGCGCTACGGCGACAGCTGTTAGTAAAGGGGAGATGAGTAGCATTATTCCTGCATCTGTGTAGAAGCCACCACGTCTACTAGAATTGTTGTTAGACCACATTAAACCAAAAAGATAGCCTGTTAAAAAATTGTTACCGTCTCTTTTCTTGCTTTCTTTTATTAGAGCAGCAAAAATAACCATATCAATTGAAATTGATCCCACGATGGCCATCAGAAAAACCGTTCCTAGACCCACATATGAAATGCCTTTACCCAGTACTTTTAAAGGATTTGCCATTTTTTTACTCCAGATAAATAATAAATGTGAGCGCATTATAAACAAAGCAGTTTTTTTATGCAACTTATTGTTGAATAATGTCCAGGGATTTCTCACAAGTCGCTAAAATTCTTGTAAGTTGTGGCCTTGACCCAACAGATGTGTATCCTGGGCCAAGGACCTGCCTACGTTTTACGAAGTTTAATGCGATAGCTCTGGAATAATATTAGCTAACGGACTCTCTAAGGGTCCAGGTTCGTTGGACTTGTGGGCTTGGATTGTCAATTTTTACCCATAAGAGTAGGGGGACGGTTTTATTCCCTGAGGGGGCAACTTTGCCTTGTAGCGCAACTGTAAACGCATATTTTTTTCTTAAATTTTGTAACACAGTCCATACTTTATTGGGTTCTCCAGCTTGATCTTTAAGGATCAATTGATCATTTCTGAAGATGACACTCACCGCTTGACCTTGAAGGGCTCGTTTTACCGCCGTTTCTAGTTGTCGCCATCTGGCATATTTATTCCGTTGCCTGTCTGCTTGTGTGGGTTGTTGTTGATAAGCAACACGAGCATAGGGGCCTTTGGCCGCTGCCACTTGATGGTTGTCAGGTTTTTGTTTAAGTAAAAAATCACACAAGGTATCGACCATTGAACGGTAGCGGCCAGATACTGCGGGTTTTGTGCCTGGTTTTTTGTTGATAAAGATGGCAAAAGCAAGGGTATGGGCATTGGCTGTATATAAATAACCTGACAAACTCATGACGCCTGTCATCGTGCCTGTTTTGGCACGCAATAAGCCTTGTTGAGAGGGTTTTCGAAAGCGTCGTTGAAGGGTTCCATCGCTACCGGCTATGGGCAAGGCGGCAATGTATTCATAAGCCAGCGGGAAGCGATCGTGTAAAAAGCGTAATAAATCTACCGTTTGTTGGGTGGTTAGTAAATCATTGCGTGACAAGCCTGAGCCATCGGTTAATACAGCACTTTGTAAACTGATGCCAGTTTGTTGTTGCAGAAAATTTTTCACAACCGGTTGTGCTTGATCCCAATTCAGAGGGGCGCCATTGAGTTTGGTGGCAGCGTGTAAAAATAAACTGTCAGCATATAAATTATCAGAGGGCTTGAGTGTATCCGCCATGAGTTGGTTAATGGGTTTTGAGGCATGGGATGATAATAATAAAGACGCATTCGGTGCATTGCCCAAGACGACTTGACCGTCTAATTTGATGTTTAAATTGCTAAGGTGTTGTCGGACCAAGTCTTGTGCATATCGTAAAGGGTTTCGAATGGCGATGCGTTGTTGTACGGCCCATTGACCAACCCCCACACAACCGCGTACGGTTAAGTGATTGTTTGGGTCCATGCTGAAATCAACCCCGCAACCTGAGGCATTGGCCGTTGTTTTAACTTGATTGTCTAAAAATAAACTAGAGTGCAAATCATTTAATTCAACGAATGCGGCCGAACCGGCTCGATAGGAGGGATTAACGGTGACGGTTAAGCGGTTTTCATCCAACACCAGTGGCGCTATCGGGGCGCCATAGCTGTATTTAAAATCAGACGCCATGCGTCCTGGGGCATAAGCATTGACCACACTATTGTTGCTGACCAAGACCACGTTGCCTTCGATGCGCTTAACTCCCCATGTTGCTAGGGGCGATAATAATTGGTCGATGTGCTCTTGTGTTAAGGAGGGGTCGCCTGGCAGGTGGAGGTAGATGGCGCCTTTGAGTACGCCTTGATCAATGACGGGTGCATCGGTTGTGAGTTGGCTTCGAAATCGGTAATCGGGTCCTAAGGCCATTAGGGCCGCTGCATCTGAAAATAATTTCATGTTGCTGGCAGGCACAAAAGCGCGGGATGAATTTTTTTGATAAAGCGTTTCACCGGTATTTAAATCGACAACGACCATGCCCATGTTAATATTAGGGTCAACTTGGTTAATGATATGATCAATAGCATTTTGAAGCGGCGTTGCCATGGCAGCTGATCCCACGGCCCACAAGAGAAGTGTACGAAAAATCCGTTTCATTGGTGATTGCCTTTATTATTTTTAGTTGGTGTTAATCATAACGCAAGCCCATCCGCTCTAGAAGCCCTGAGAGGGTATCATTATCGAAAAACTTAATTTTTAACCATCCTCCGGCAGATTCATCGCTAATAATTTGTACGGGCGCACCCATTTGTTCGGCCAGCTGTGTTTCTAAGTGGGTTATATCTGGATGATTGTCTAAGGATTTTGGTGTATCAATCACTAATTTGCTTTGCCGCACTTCATCTTCCAGTCGCCGCACAGACCAACCATTGTTCTCTACCCCTTGCAATAATTTTTTTTGTTGCACTTCAGTAAGTCCTACGAGTGCGCGGGCATGGCCTAGGGAGAGTTGTCGGGCACGAAGCTTGATTTGGACGGCTTCGCAAAGTGTTAATAAGCGTAAAATATTGGCAATATGGCTACGAGACTTTCCAACTAAAGTAGCAATTTCATCTTGGTGAAAGTGAAATTCTAGGTGAAGGCGTTGATAACCAGAGGCCTCTTCAAGCAAGTTCAAATCTTGTCGTTGAATATTTTCAATCAGGGTGATAGCGGCTGTTTGTTCGTCCGTATACTGACCAATTAAGCAAGGCACTTCAGTGAGGCCTGCTATCATGGCAGCCCGCCAACGCCTTTCACCTGCGATAATTTCATAGTGGTGCGGGGTGGTTTCGCGCACGATGAGGGGTTCAATCAGGCCTTGAGTCAGAATGGATTGTGCTAAATCCTGTAAGCCATCGGCATCAAAGGATTCTCGCGGTTGATAATGCCCGCGTTGTAGGCATTCGATGGGCAGAAGTTTGAAGATTTTCATGGGGCCAATGTAGCGTTGTTATGACCTCATGGTCAAGTGTTAACTAATTTTTGTCAATACGCTATAAAAAAAACCATCCATGTTGTGATCTCCTGGCATAATTTGCCAACCATGGCCTGTATTGCGGCCCCAAGGTTGTTTTGTTGTCATGATTTCGCAATCGGGGTGTTTGGCGATGAAATGGGCTATTTGCTCTTCATTCTCTTCGGGCATTATTGAGCAGGTTGCATACACCATGAGGCCGCCGGGGGCGAGGATTGGCCATAAGGTTTGGAGTAAATCACGTTGTAATGTTGTGATGGCGGTTATCTCATCCGGTGTTCTTAAGCATTTAATGTCTGGATGGCGTCTAATCACGCCGGTGGCGGAACAAGGGGCGTCAAGAAGAATCCTGTCATAGGGTTTTCCATCCCACCATGCGGAAGGGTTTAACGCATCGCCCTTGAGTAAAGTGGCTTGAAGTTGTAGGCGATTTAAATTGTCTTTAACACGATGGAGGCGTTTGTTATCAATGTCTAATGCGACGCAGGCGGTCAGGCCTGCTTCCGTTTCTAAAATATGGCAGGTTTTCCCTCCGGGGGCCGCACACGCATCCAGTAATCTCAAACCCGGCTTTAAGGCAAGAAGTGACACGGCGAGTTGGGCCGCTTCATCTTGGACCGAGAGAAACCCTTCAGCAAAGCCTGGCAGCTCATGCACATCGCAGGGTGTTGTTAACACTATCCCCTGTGATGCAAAGGGTAGTTTTTGTGCGGCTATACCAGCGGCCTCTAAGCGGGCTAAATAAGTGGTTAGCGTGCCTTGTTTAGCATTGATGCGCAGGCTCATGGGGGGGTGGGTGTCATTGGCTTGTAGAATGGATTGCCAATGCGTGGGATAGGCTATTTTTAATCGGTTGATAAACCAGGTTGGATGGCCATGAATAAAGGCTTCATTTTCCTGTAGGCTTGCCAGGCGTTTTTCTTGTTCGCGACAGAAGGTTCGTAACACGGCATTCACTAAGCCTTTAGCCCAGGGTTTTTTGATGTGTTCTAAGAGGGCGACGGTTTCCATGACAACCGCATAATCAGGCGTGCGTAAATAATGCAGCTGGTATAGTCCCATCAGCAAACTCAACCATACGTCTAATGTTTTGGGACGCTTCTTTAATAAAAGTGAGGCCATGGCTTCTAGACGAAAATAATGGCGGCAGATGCCAAAGCAAAGTTCCTTGCTTAGGGGGGATAATGCTGCTGCTGCGGTTAAGCTGTGTGAAAGAGGGATTTTATCGTTAAATACTTTGATTAAAATATGAAGGGATTGTAATCGTTCATTTTTTTTCATTGTAATATCATGTGAATGGCTAACTGACTTCGGCCGGCATGAAGCCAATCAGCGACTGACATCGCTTTTGCCCCTGGAAATTGTATCTGATTGATTAACAATGCATTTTCTCCTGTGGCAACCAGCATGCCTTTTTTGTCAATAGACAGGATCGTACCGGGTTCTTTTGAATGGCGTTCTTGCACAACTTGGGCTTGGTAAATTCGTAAGGTTGTGTCATTGGTGGTGGTATAAGCAATGGGCCAAGGATTGAATGCACGAATTTGGCGCTCAATGTCAATGGCCTTTCGATGCCAGTTGATGGCCGCATCTGTTTTATTGATTTTAGGGGCATAGGTTGCCAAATGATTGTCTTGTGCTTCTCGAAGCGCAAGCCCTGAAGCCAATGCAGTCAGGGTTTCCAGCAAGGGTGCAACGGCTAATTGGGCAAGCTTATCATGTAACTCGGTGGCATTGTTATTATCAATAGCACAGCGTGCTTCTGTGATTAGCGCACCTGTATCCATGCCTGCATCCATTTGCATAATGCTGACGCCAGTTTCTGTATCGCCATGTAAGATGGCCTGTTGAATCGGTGAGGCACCGCGCCAGCGTGGGAGAAGGGATGCGTGAACATTAATGCAGCCAAAGCGCGGTAAATCAAGGACCGCTTGAGGCAAAATTAAGCCATAGGCAATGACCACGAGCACATCAGGTTTAAAATCAGCCAAGGTTGCAATGGTTTCAGGTTGTTTAAAATGAAGGGGTTGAACAACAGGTAATTGATGGGCTTCTGCCCATTCTTTTACAGCGGAGGCTTGAAGTTGACGCCCACGGCCCGCAGGCCTGTCCGGTTGGGTATAGACGGCACTTAATTGATGTGGAGACGCCGCCAGTGCATTTAAGCAGGGGAGAGTAAAAGCAGGGGTTCCTGCAAATACGATGTTCATTGTTGTTTGTTTTGGCGTTTGAATTTATCCACCTTTTTTCGGGCCATGGCGCGTTTAAAAGGGGAAAGCATGTCGACGAACAGTTTGCCATTGAGGTGATCAATTTCATGTTGAAAACACTCGCCCAGCAAGCCTTCAGCCGTCATTTCAAAAGGCACTCCGAAGCGATCTTGGGCTCTGATGGTCACTTTTTCAGCACGAGTGACGGTATCGTAGGCGCCAGGAACCGATAGGCAGCCTTCTTGGTATTCCATTTGGCCATGGGATGCAATAATTTCAGGATTGGCTAACACCAGTTGTTGTTGTTTATCGCCTATCACATCAACAACGGATAAACAAAGATTGACAGCGATCTGGGGGGCGGCAAGGCCTACGCCTTTGGCGTCATACATGGTGTCAAACATGTCCTCGATCAAAGCATGTAACTCTTTATCAAAGGTTTTGACAGGTTTTGTCAGTTGTCTGAGTCGTGGATCGGGCAGGTAAATAATTTTGCGAATGGCCATGTTGAGTGTGTTTCAAATAAATAAATACATGCTATTATCTCTAAAATTGCGTGTCGCCGCAAGGTGCCAACCAACCGCGCGCAGTATGGATTGCTCTGCCGACACGTTCACGCCCAAGGGATTTTTTGATAAGCTCATGAATAATAAGCACTATTTTTTAGCATTAAACCGCATTGATCAGGTTGGCCCACGCACCGTTTTAAAATTATTACGTTGTTGGCCCAATTTAGAAGAATTATTTCGATCATCATTACAATCAATGGAACAGGCCGGTTTGCAACCTGCTTTGGCTAAAGCGATTGCAACCTTTGATTTCTCAGCGGTTGAGGCCGACTGGCGTTGGCAAGAGGAAGAACAACATTCGCTATTGACGTGGTGTGACTGGGAGTACCCGACTTTATTAAAAGAAATTCATGATCCCCCGCCGGTACTTTATGCAAGGGGTGCGTTGTCGTCTTTTTTGCAACCCACGGTGGCGATGGTTGGGAGCCGTAAGCCATCTATCACCGGCAGTGAAACAGCCTGGCGTTTTGCATTTGAACTAGCGGGACATCATGTGACTGTTGTCAGTGGGTTGGCCCTTGGGATTGATGCAAAAGCACACAGTGGTTGTATGGCGGCTGGTGGTGCCACTATCGCTGTGATGGGGACGGGGATTGATTGCATTTACCCTAGGCATCATGTGAAATTGGCTGAAAAAATAGTTGAAAAAGGCTTGTTATTAAGTGAGCTTCCATTAAAAAGTCCCCCGATTGCTGGACATTTTCCACGCAGAAACCGTATAATAAGTGGTTTGTCGTTGGCCACACTGGTTGTTGAGGCAGCAATTCGCCGTGGTTCATTGATCACAGCGCGTCTGGCATTGGAACAAAATCGTGATGTCTTAGCCATTCCTGGATCGATTTATAATCCCGTTGCGATGGGTTGTCATCATTTGTTGCAACAAGGGGCTAAATTGGTAACAACCAGTGCGGATGTGCTTGACGAATTAGGTCTAGTTCATGACAACAGTGCTCGGGAGTTCGTGTTTGCCCTTGCAAGAGATAATAAAAACCTAGTAAAGTGCATTGGGTTCGAGGCGACAACGGTTGATCAAATTATCACACGTAGTGGTTTAAGTGTTGAGAAGGTGGTTTGTAATTTGGCAGAATTGGAGTTACAAGGCCTTGTTAAAGCAATACCGGGCGGTTATATGAGGTGTACGATATGAAAGATAACTTCTTTGAGATGTTGTTAAATTTATTTGAAAAAACCTTGACACAATTAAAAGAACGTCATGGGTCAACATCTGAAAATAACATGTCAGGTGAAAAAAAACCTGAGACGCATGCGCCGTTGAATGGGCAAGACCGGTCGGCTTGGATTCAATCAGCTAACCGGGATTCAATCCGAGTTTTTAATGAGTTAGAGCAACTGAGACTGACTAAAGCCAGCTACCAATTTTTAATGCGACTATCCTCATGTGGTGTGCTTCTGCCAGATGTGTTTGAGCTTGTCATTAATCAGTTAATGTTCTCTACTTCTCGTTTTGTTGGTCTACAGGAAACGAAGTGGACTATTCGCAATACACTTGCTAATAATTTAGACGCCATGCAATTGTCTTTTCTTGACCTGGTTTTATACCACAAGGAAGATGAGTTGCCATTGCATTGATCCTTAGGCGGATAGAAAAATCGTACATTATTTTTTCTATCCGCCTTAATAAAAGGTTACAAACATGACCAAATATCTTGTAATCGTGGAATCACCCGCGAAATCGAAGACTATCCAGAAATATTTAGGTGACGACTACGAAGTGCTCGCTTCTTATGGGCACGTCCGTGATTTACCACCGCGAAAAGGCTCGGTTGATCCAGCAAACCAATTTGCCATGACCTATAGCCCCATTGAAAAAAACGCACGTCATATTGAACAGATTGCGAAAGCCATTAAAAAGGCTGATACCTTGTTACTCGCAACGGACCCTGACCGCGAAGGGGAAGCTATTTCCTGGCATGTTTATGAATTATTGAAAGAACGAAATCTCATTAAAGATAAAACAGTCAAACGTATTTTCTTTAATGAAATTACCAAGTCTGCCATTCAAGAGGCGATTAATCATCCTCGTGAAATCGCGATGGATCTAGTGAATGCGCAGCAAGCCAGGCGCGCTTTAGATTATTTAGTAGGATTTAATCTGTCGCCTTTGCTATGGAAAAAAATCAGGCGTGGTTTATCAGCAGGGCGCGTACAAAGTCCGGCCCTTCGGCTGATTGTTGAGCGTGAGGAAGAAATAGAAAAATTTGTTCCTCAAGAATATTGGCGATTGATAGCCAAATGCCAATCAGGGACGAGCCCTTTTGAGGCCCGCCTTACACAGTATCAAAAAGAAAAATTACAGCAGTTTACCATTCATGAGGCCCTACAAGCCCAAACAATTCAAGCCGCTCTCTTGAAACAAGCAGAAGGCATTCTTCTAGTCGATGCGATTGATAAAAAACAACGCAAACGTAATCCATCGGCCCCCTTTATCACCTCAACATTACAGCAGGAAGCGGCACGAAAATTAGGCTTTACTGCGCGAAAGACCATGATGGTCGCTCAGCAATTGTATGAAGGGATTGACATTGGCTCAGGCACAATGGGTTTGATCTCTTATATGCGTACGGATTCGGTTCATCTTGCCGCGGAGGCTGTAGAGGAAATTAGAGCCTATATTTGTGAGCGTTACGGGGCTGAAAATTGCCCGAAAGATGCCAGAGTGTTTAAAACAAAATCTAAAAATGCCCAAGAAGCCCATGAGGCCATCCGACCAACCTCCATTAAACGCCATCCTGAAATGGTCGAGCGTT
>CANJHO010000002.1 GCA_947474165.1 Legionellaceae bacterium | reverse complement strand
CATCTGGTCGACAATTTGGGGACATTCAGGTAAAACGCATACGTCATCCTATCGTTAAAAAATCGAAAAATACAACTATAACAGAGAAAATGATCGCATAATCAGACAAATTGGATAAAAAGTCAGATTGACCGGGCTCGGGCTCGCCCACGCTCACGGGCTCGTATTAGATCGTGGTTTGTCCAAACTTCAGTATATTAAAGTTTCGTGTGGAACTCTCAGGGACAAGCCGCGGCACGTAGGCGGTGGGGAGCAATTGTCAACACGCCCTAGTACCGTTTCCATTTAGTTTTGACAGGCTAGCTTCGCATAAGCCTTATCAAGTTTCTCTCTAGCTGTCTCAACATTAAACATCCATTTGATAGATGCTTTTTCTTTATTTAGTTGTTTTTCCCAATGAGCTAATTCCTCAATAAGTAGTCCTTTATTTGCAATACGTCGATCCAAACATTGTTGATTCATGTTGCCAATCTCAATTTCTGCCATATTCAACCAGCTGGCATGCTTGGGCGTATAATGAAAATCCAAGCGTCGTAATATGCGACGCGCCTCTTCTGGAGGAAATGCTTTGTATAATGAAGCTTCATGGTGAGTACATAAATTATCTAATACAACACGAACCACATCGGCCTCAGGATAATCATAATCAACTAATTCACGCATGCATTCAGCAAAATCCACAGCCGTTTTACGTTCAGTAACCTTTGCTTTTCGCCATCCACGATGTCGGTCAAAAAACATAAAAATATTTGCCATCCCAGCACGCTGATATTCATAATCATCCTTAGCAACCTTGCCAGGCTTCATCGATATTGGCTCATTAACATGCTCAACAAGCTGTTTACCAGCCTCATCAAAGTTAATCACAGGGCGTTTAGAATCCGCTGACTCCGCATAAAGATCCAAAATATGTTCCATGCGTGCAATATATGCCGCATCTAATTTCCCAATACACCACATTTTTTTCTGCCATGGTTTTAAGTCATTATCTTTTAATCTTTGGCGTATTGTTTCTGGCGAAATGGTTTCAAGTTCAGTCAGTGAAATTAATTGCTCACCTAACATGCTTAGGGTCCATCGGCAACGTCCTGTAGGTGGCTCACTACATGTTATTGCAATTAACAATGCCTCCTGATTACCATCTAATTTGCGTGGTTGGCCGCTGCGTGGGTCATCGTGAATCGCATCCGATAGTCCATACTCAACGAAGTAGCGTCTTGTACGATGTATCGTAGATTGGCTAATCGAAAGTAATTCTGCAATATCTTCATCCGTATAAATTTGAGCATGGCTCATTAATAAAATTTGAGCACGTTTGATTTTTCGCGCGGAATGTTTACCTTGTGAGGTTATTTCACTTAATTCTAACTGTTCACTTGAATTTAGAATGACTTTATATTTAATCATAATCAACGTATCCTTGTTATTCAAAAATACGTGATTTGATCATATGAACACTGATCTGTCGATCGATAAAGAGAAAATAATTTATACCGAAAAACAGGGCCAATACCTGGCATTTATCCTTTATTACACGAAAATAAATCGTATCCCACCGGCACAAATTGATTTACAACGTTATTTTGCGGTAACCCCGCCCACCGTTCACCAAATGATTTTGCAGCTTGAGAAAAAAGGATTAATTTCGCGTATTCCAAACACACCAAGATCGTTAAAACTTTGTATTCCAGAAGAGCAATTACCAAGGCTAAAATAAAGTCAGTGTGTATAACCCATCCTGTCAAAACTAAATGGAAACGGTACTAGTGTATGGATAACGTTGCATCCGTGACAACGGGGGAATATTTTTATTGTTACACCTCACAATACAATTGTTACTGCGCGCGGTATAACACCAAGAGTAGCTGATGGTATCTTACTCAGGCACCTCTCCCCTGTTACGCAAGCCTGTCGCAATGGGATTAACCCCAATGTTGGGATTAATCCCGCAATCGTCTAGGAGCTTTAATAGGTTATTGCCCCTTCGAGTCAAACGTTTAATACAATAGGTTTTCAAATAACTTTCCAAAATATAATAATATTCAGGCAACATCAAAATCGATAAAATTTTCTCAGCGCGATGCACGTGGGAACTTTTTGCATGATCACAGGACTGAAACAATACAGCAGCCAACATTGAAGCATAACTCGCACGACGCACGGGGTTTGCTAAATAAAATCGTTGGATACATTCATCTAATGCACGATCTTTATCCCACTCCACCCATTCATCATATAGATCGAGCGCTTCAGTATAAGAAAATTCTTCCACCGTTGTTAATTGCTGTAATGCATAACCCACAGGCACAGTGGCCTGTACATTGGCCCAGGAGCAATTGCCTGCAATTTGAGAGCTGATGGGTATTTGTGCAAATGGCATCAAACCCAATTGTTGATCAATGATATGATTAAAATAACGTCTGCTTTGTTTTTTATAGAGAAAATCTTGCAAAAAATGAATATCAAAGGCTTCAGGTCGAGTGATGCGATAAATATTCACACTCCCCTCTTTCAAACTATTTTCACCCCTGTCAATTTTAGCCCACCATTGATGATAACGGATAAAACAAAGCGCATGGCCTCGACTGGCTGCAGGCAATATCAATAGTGGCGCTTTAAGGGCTGCGGCTAATTGGGCCTCGTGGGCCTTGGTTAAGGAGACCTGATGTTGCAGTTGCAATAATTCATCAGCAATTGCAAAAGCATCAATCATGACGTGAATATTAGGAAAAAAATGACGTAAATGCCTTGTAGAATAACTGCTGGTAAAACGCCTTAATGAATCTTTAACGACAACCACCGTGAATTCAAGAATAAACCCTTCATAATCAAGCTCAATAAACTCGCCTTCTGCACTAACAATATCAACATCCCCTGTTAACTCAAACCGATGCCCTAATAATTTGGCATAAATAAAATCCATCGCGAAATCTAATTTTGCACCATGTCGATAAAGCAACTGCTTTAAGGGATCCTGACCACGCAATACAGGGTATACGAGTACCGCTAAACCCGCACTCGTGTAGGCATTCGGATTGGCGCCATGCTCAAGCAAACATTGAGTTAACTCAATATCGTTATTATCAACCGCCCAATGCAATGCGGTCCGTCCCGTCACATCGGGCTTGTTGATATCGACCCCACGTGCGATTAAAAGCTCAGCAATCTTCGTTTGTCTTGTAATGGCGGCTTCAATCAGTGGGGTAAACCCATATTCATCCATGTCATCCAATGTTTCGCCTTCACGCACATAATGCTCAAAATCAGGCACACGACGACTGATGATATCATTGGCGATGGTCATTTAAGGCCCCCCAGGCTTGGGCGAAAACTTGGGCTGGTTTGCTAAACCTAAGACATTTTCCAATCGCTCTTGTTTTTCTCTCTCTTGTTCGCGCTTTTCATTGTCATATTTAAGACGTGCCTCGGTATTTAATTCTGGCGCGGGATTCAATGAGGGATCAACCCCATCAAAGCGCTGACTATCAAGGGCAGGATGTTGTAAAATATCATTTTGAAGCTCGCCCTCAGGGGCCGCTGCCTGGGGGGGTTCTTCGAGACGCTCACGCGCATGAACCTTGGCCAGCTTACGATGGCCCTGTTGTTCCGCCATGCGTTGCTCGCCGGCCATTTTAAGCGTTTCATCCAGCAAAACGGAGCCAGACCGCCCTCGTTTACCAATAGGAAGGCGGCCGGGCAAATCACTGTCTGTTTTTTCGTTCATGTCGCTCATACGCTTAAGTATAAATTATAAATAGTCTTTTTGCAGGATTTCAGCGATTTGTATTGCATTGGTTGCTGCCCCTTTGCGAATATTATCTGCCACTACCCATAAATTAATCCCACAAGGATGAGAGATATCTTGCCGTATACGACCAACAAAAACCTCATCATGACCCACTGCATGAGGAATGGGCGTGGGGTATTTTAATTTTGCAGGATCATCCATCACTTTCACACCAGGGGCTTTATTGAGTAATTTTCGAACTTCTGCCACACTCAATGGTGATTTTAATTCCAAATGAATGGCTTCTGAATGACCATAAAGCACAGGAACACGAACGGTTGTTGGGTTCACTAAAATCGTAGGATCTTCAAAGATCTTACGCGTTTCCCAAACCATTTTCATTTCTTCCCGCGTGTACCCATTGTCCATGAATTCATCAATATGGGGGATCACATTAAATGCAATCTGTTGGGGATAAACGTGCCCTTTGACCGGTCGACCATTCAGCAACTCACCCACCTGAAGGATTAATTCACTCACCGCCTCTTTACCTGTCCCAGACACTGCTTGATAAGTAGCGACATTGATGCGAGCAATCCCTACAGCATCCTGCAAGGGCTTCAAGGCCACAACCATTTGGATGGTTGAGCAATTGGGATTCGCTATGATAAACCGATTTTTATAATCAGCAATGCGTTCTGGATTAACCTCTGGCACCACGAGTGGGATATCATCCTCATAACGAAAACAAGCCGTGTTATCCACAACAATACAGCCTGCTGCCGCCGCAATCGGTGCAAATTCTTTAGACACTGCACTACCTGCTGAAAAAAGAGCGATGTCCGCATCCGCAAAGTTAAAATGCGACACATCTTCTATGTCTAATGTTTTATTTTTAAACCGCACCGTTTTACCCGCTGAACGCGCACTGGCCAGGGGATAAAGGGTGTCCACTGGAAATTTTCGTTCTTGTAATCCGGCCAGTAAAGCTTCTCCTACAGCACCCGTTACGCCTACAATTGCTATTTTTAATGGTCTTGCCATGTCTAAACCTCACTACTGATTCTGGGATTGATGTTAAAAATATTCTTTTACCTGTGCTGCCGTCAATAAAAACACACCATGCCCACCTCGCTCAAAATCAAGCCATGTAAAAGGCACCTGTGGATAAGCGTCACTCAGGGCTTCTTCACTGTTTCCTACTTCTACCACTAAAATCCCATGAGAACTCAAATAAGCCCCTGCACTGAATAATATTTTTTCAACAATGGCCAAGCCATTGTTTGATGTTTCCAGTGCCAAAGTTGGTTCATGACGATATTCATCGGGCAAGCTTTGCATTTCATCAAACCCCACATAGGGCGGATTGCTCACAATGATATCATACTGTTTTTTTGGAACCACTTCAAAACAATCCGATTCAATAAGCGTTAAATGCTCTTCCATCTGATGTCGTTTACGATTAATTTCTGCCACTGCCAATGCCTCCGTTGAGATATCAACCGCATCAACCGCAGCCTCTGGAAAAGCATAAGCACAGGCAATGGCAATGCACCCACTGCCCGTACAAAGATCCAACACCTGATGAACGTCTTCAGGCTCAATCCAAGGTGAAAATTGTTGCTGAATTAATTCTGCAATGGGGGAACGTGGAATAAGAACACGCTCATCCACAAAAAATGGTAAATCACAAAAGTTAGCTTCGTGGATAAGATAAGGCACAGGGACTCGAGAAATAACCCGACGCACTAATTGATTACATAACAGCTTTTTTTCACCGGCAGTCAACTGGGCTTGTAATAGGAATAGAGGTGCATTTTGGGGTAATGAAAGGCTCCCTAATACCAACGAGTAAATATCATCCCAAGCATTATCCGTGCCATGCCCATAATAAAGTGTGGCCGCATTGGCTCGAGAAAGACCAAAGCGTAAAAAATCAATAATGGAATTAAAATCTTTGGTGGCTTTGGCATATGAATCAGGCATAAATACTCCAGGTGAACCTATCAATGGTATCTTTCTATACAGCGCGCGGGACAAACGTCTGGGTTGATTTAGAAAAGACACCACAAATGATACGCTAATATAGGCGATATGTCGTCTATATAACCCATGACTACCCTAACAGATCAGACAAATCATCCGCATGCTCTTCCTCATCCTGTAATATTTCCTCTAGCATGCGTCGTGTGGTTGGATCATGTGCTCCAAACCAATCGATCATTTTACGATAAACCATAATGGCAACACGCTCTGCTATTAAATCCTCTTCAATTAACTTTAATAATTCTTTGCCTGTTCCATATTCTGTTGCTGTTCGACTAGCGACAGTCGAAGGATTAAAATCAGGATTTCCCCCCAGTTGATTTATGCGCTCAGCCAACATCATCATGTGTCGTTCTTCATCTAGCGCATGCTCATCAAATTCTGCAGCCACTTGAGGCCTATCAATGCCCCTTGCAATGATTTGATGATGCCGATATCGCAACACACACATGATTTCTGTGGCCAATGCGGCATTGAGATGTTCACAAGCCTCTTTAAGGTCTAAAGAATAATCTTGGGTGATAGAACCCTTGCTGATAGAATTTTTTGCAAGGCGCTGAATTTCTTCAAGATTATAAATCGGTTTTGGATGCGTCATTTTTATCTCCTGAATAGACTACTTTATTGATTATAGTCCAGCAATTCAAAACTTGAATTAAATCGAGGAGATCGAAGCAGATGGCGATTTTACTCAACCAATATAGCTCAGGCTCCGAAATTCATGCCCCATAAAAGTGTTAGCCGTGTGCACGAAACCTCGCAAGCACAGTTCTTAGAAAAGCAGCGACTGACAACAACCATCATTTGTCCGACTGAAAGAAAATTTGGGTTGTAATTTTTACAGATTTTTTTATTATGAGCATAATGCATTTTTCCATAGAGCCTGTTATGAAAGAATTTAAACAAGAATACGACGCCCTTATAGCTCGTGTAGATTTAAAATATCCTCACGCAAAAGAGTATATGCTTTCTCAAAGGCAGGAACTTGAAAGAGAAGTGAACCTTTTTCGTTATGGAATCTCAAACGAAATGAGTCCTCCTTTTTTGACGTATCTAAAAGACCCAAATGCAGAAACCTTCGTATCAGATATTAATGCAATGATGAAGGATTATTTCCAATTTTTAGCTAATGATAATTTGACAGAAGCCACTAAACGATTAACCCAGTTCAAGGAAAGTTATCCCTGTGGAAGTCTAGGTGTGATCAGAATAATATTGGGTGTTGCAATTATGATTCTGGCTGCAGCCGTTGCGGTGGCTCCTTTTATCCTAATCTTTGCGCTACTTCTTATGCCAGTCCTTGCTATTCTCGTTGGAATGGCATCTTTACCCATAGCAATCGGCATTGGTTTTGGGGCTGTCTCCGTGCTAGAGCCTGATAAAGAGAACGTAAAAAATCATAGAAACAACACGGCTAACAATATTTTCAATATAATCAATCCCATAGGGGCTTATTGTAACAATGTGTCTGCTGCTGTTAATAATGGTCCTACCGATCAAACCCATCATAAACCTTTATTTGGACCTGCTTCACCGAGTTCTACTTCCCCTGCCTCACCTAGTTCTACTTCCACTTCGTCAGCAGATCACACCATGAACATGTGATCGCAGTCATTTTAGCGCTTGAAAGCCCACTATGGATATGGCTTTCAAAGATTTACGAATAGTATCTAAACTTAAGCACTTGCTCATTGAATTCCGACGCACGGCAAAAATTGCAGCGGGGCTGTCGCATTAAAATTTGTAAAGCGTAGGCAGGTCCTTGGCCCAGGACACTCCTCTGTTGGGCCAAGGCCGCAACCTAGAAACTTGTGATCCCTGGGAATTGCAGGGGTGGCTGCATTAATTATTCAATCTACTGTTATAATAACAATAATCACCCCCATAAAATGAAGCCCGAAATGTCTGATGATAAATTAACGGATGAAGACAAAGCCCTCTTCCGACAAGTGATGTCGACCGTCAAACCATTGGCAAATAACTCAAAATTCAGAAATAAAGATAAACCACCGCTTAAACTAGCTACCCCCAAAATACCAACAAGCCCTGAGCCTAAAGTAACGCATCACCTCTCAAATTATTACAACGAACCCGTTAGCAGTGAGGCAATACTCAGTTATTGTAAACAAAGCATCCCGCATCAACGACTGAGTCAATTAAAAAATGGTAAAATACCTTGGGAGGCCCGACTTGATTTGCATGGCCTAAGGCCTGATGCTGCAGAAAAATCATTATGTCATTTTATAGCAATACAGCATCAAAAAGACAACCGTTGTCTATTAATCATTCATGGGAAGGGTGGTCATCATTTTGATACCCCTGTTTTAAAAAATCTGGTTAATCATTGGCTAAAACAACTGCCTGAAGTCCTTGCCTTTCATAGCGCACTCCCTCGCGATGGCGGCAGTGGTGCACTTTATGTGTTACTTCAACGAACTCGCTAATTTTCTATTGAAATTTGCGCCATAAACCTTTACTATTTGCACAAATTTTCAAACCCCCTTATTATGAAAAAACAAACGATTATTATTGGAATTTCAGGCCCATCTGCCTCTGGAAAAAGCTTACTGGCCAACACCATTGTCAATGAATTAGGCTCCGATCAAGTGGTCGTCATTTCGGAAGACTCCTACTATAAAGACAACGGCCATCTCCCCCTAATTGAGCGTGAAAAAATAAATTACGATCACCCTGATTCATTCGATCATGCCCTACTTTGCGAGCACCTCCTTCGTTTACAACAAGGTAAATCGGTAGAAATTCCTATCTATTCCCATACCAAACATCTTCGCATCACTGAAACCAGGTGCATTGGCCCTCATGCGATTATTGTTCTTGAGGGTATTTTATTATTTAGCGATCAAGCCTTGCGTAAAGTCATGGATATCCGCATATTCATGTCAGCCCCCCTGGATGTCTGTTTGATTCGTCGATTAAAGCGCGATGTGGTTGAACGCCAACGCTCCTTTGAATCCGTTCTAGAGCAATACGAAACAACCGTTCGACCCATGTATTTACAATTTATCGAACCCTCTAGCCGTTATGCTGATTTGATCGTCCCCAGGGGAGGTGAAAATCGAATTGCCATTGACATGATTCAGGCGAAAATGCGCGAATTATTAGCAAGACACAAGACCAAATCAGACAATCTATAATTTAGGGAGAATACAATGGGATTTTTAAGTGGTAAAAAAGCATTGATTGTCGGTCTAGCAAGCAACCGTTCCATTGCTTATGGCATCGCAAAAGCCTTTAATGAACAGGGGGCTGAAATTGCCTTTACTTATCAAAATGAAAAATTAAAAGAGCGCGTTGAACGGATGGCGCTTGATTTTGGCTCTAGACTAACTTTTCCTTGCGATGTTGCGAGTGATTCTGAAATTTCAGATGTCTTCAAACAATTAGGGCAACATTGGGATCAACTCGATATTCTCATTCATTCCGTTGCCTTTGCACCAGCCGACCAAATTGGAGGCGATTATATTAATCACGCCACCCGTGAAGGCTTTCGCATCGCCCATGACATCAGTGCCTACAGCCTGGTTGCATTGTCCCAAGCAGCACTCCCCATGATGCAAGGCACACAGGGTGCCATCATGACCTTAAGTTATTTTGGTGCTGAGAAAGCCGTGCCCAACTACAATGTGATGGGCATTGCCAAGGCCAGTCTAGAAGCTGCAGTTCGTTATCTTGCAGCAAGCCTTGGCACCAGAGGGTTACGTGTTAACGCAATATCAGCAGGCCCCCTTAAAACATTGGCTGCCGCCGGCATTAAAGATTTTCGAAAAATTCAAGCCGCTTATGCCAATATTGCCCCTCTCGGTCGCAATATCACCACAGAAGAAGTAGGCAATACCGCAGCCTTTTTATGCTCTGATTTAGCCTCAGGCATTACTGGTGAGGTAGTACACGTGGATGCAGGCTATCATGCTGTCTCAATGGCAACGCCCGCAGAATAACGATCAAAACATTGTCAATTTGGAAAAATACGGCGATGATGCTGTTATCTGGCTTTAGCCGCGTCATCGCAGGAAGCACCATTATAATCAGTAATTAGACGGCAAACCGTATTTTTCATAATTGGAAATTCATCCGATAAACCTAAAGCAGACTTGATTCTATCGTTCCATTTTGGCGCCAGTGCATTGAGACTTTCAACCAATGACTCGATAGGGTCTTTTACTGTCCAAAAACTAGCATCGGAGGCCTTCAAACGCATTGTTATTTGCACGAGGCTCGTCAAGCTTGTTTTGATTACGGCTTTTTCATTATCCATGATAGCCGATGCAAATCGTTTAACAGCTTCTATTTTATTGGTATTTTTTATAAAAACTATCATGCTATTCAGTTCAACATGAAAGGTTAATTCTTGAGAATCATAGAGATCCTCAAGATCTAAAATCAAGCTGCCCATCACATCAATCAAAGCATTGGACTGCTCAAGGGACAACTCTCTCAATACAACACCAAAATCTCTGCCCGTCCTGATCATCCTTATTACGGTACTTTTGATGCCTTCAATAACAGCCATGCATTGATTAAGAGATAGTTCCTGAAGGGCTGCAGTAAAATCATCACACGTTTGAATGATTTTTGGAAATTCACTTATCATGGCTTCTATAATAGCCACACGCTGTTCATTGAGAAGAGACATTAATACAAAATTAAAATCATCCCCCGTCTCAACGATTCCTATCAATTTACCTTTTAGGCATTTAATAACACCTGTGCATTGACTGGGACTTAGATAAAAAAGCACCCCCTTAATATCATTGATCGTCTGAATAAGCCGAGACCATTCACCCTTCATCCTGTCATGAAGCATGGTGCGATATTCGGGGCTTAGATAAGCAAGTACATAGGCAAAATCATCCCCCGTATGAATTATATTTGGCAATTCATTTTTCATGACCTCAACCACAGATGTGCGTTCTTCCTCATTTAAATAATGAAGTACAGCATTAAAATCAGTACTAGTCTTAATCATCCTTGGCCATTCATTTTTCATCTCTTCATAAATAACGGTGCGCTGCTCAGGGTTTAAATGCTTGAGGACATTATTAAAGGCCACACCACTCTGAATAATCCCTATTAATTCCCTTTTAATGGCATGACAAATAACAGCACACTTTTCTTTAGTTATGCTCATTAATAATGAGCCAAGGTCTTTTGGAGAACAAATAAATTTTAATATTTGCTCCTGGTTGATCACACTAAAAAAAGCAGCTATTTTTTCTAGTGAAAGCTCCATGATGAAGATCACTAGATTTTCAAGTGATCCCATTTCATGAATAACTTGAGTACACAACTGAGGATCTCTTAATAATTCAGTCATCTCAGGAGCGTTTAAAGCCTTAAGGATCTCGAGATCCTGCACTGAGGACACAGTGAACGTGAGTTGAAGCGATTCTAGTAGTCGACAAGTTAGACCTAACTTATCATGCCCACCTTCATAGGCATTAGATAGCAGCGCATGAGTCAATTCTTCACGGGTTTGCTCAAGGTAGCTTTTAGTTTTAACAAGAAACTCTTCCCGTTGAAGCTCACCAACACCAATCGAATTTAAGAGGATCTCGTGACCAGCCATGGCCTCTAATATTCGTTCACCACGGGTTCCAATGCAGGTTTGTAAATTTTGAGTGGCATCAATATTTTTTGTAGGATCTGAAGCAACCTCTAATAATGTTTTAATTTCAGACTTAAGTCGCACTGGTATTATCGCTCTCGCCGCATCATCCAATCCTTCTTGGTAATAGTTCATGAAGTTAAGAATAGGGGCATAAGCACCAGTGCCAGCATCTTGTTGGGAACCCTCCCCACCATGGGCATCATTAATGGCTAATTTTTTACATAACTGCCTTAACTGCCCAAGGAGTGTGCTTTGATCATTGGCAATCAAAACATATTGCTGATGGGCATCATCGATGGCTTGCGTTAAAGTAGAGTGTTGAATAAGACGAGCTCTTTCCTCATCATTTACATAATATAACGACACATCAAATTCAGTCGTCGTCTCATCGGCATTAGGATCAGGTACATAGGGGTTTCTTAAAGGAAAATCTTGTGAAGGATCTAAGTTTGTTAATAATTTTACAGGAAGCAAAAAACGACCTTCTCGCCCAAGAATATGTGTTCTAATGGTGTCTACTAGCGGTGTGTCGGACAAATTCGGGTATCGGCATGTTGTCGCCTCATCAGGCACATTGGGTCGGATAGATCCCTTTATAGTCGGCATTAATAGCTCAATAGCCGCTATCGGGAACACCTGGTATTCAGGATGCTTCTTGTTGATTTCGTTCACGATCGCGCGATTGATATTGATCTCATCTGCTAAATTTTCTGCAACATAACAAAGCAGATGAGTAATTGCTGCATTGGGTATCGAAGTAGGACTTAAGGCCGTGCCATTAACCAAAGACCAGTTGACGCTTAATATGCCTAGCAATTGAGCCACAGGGGAAGGTGAATCAATGGCAGCTATAATGATTGAAGAGAGAGATAGGCTATAAGCCAATAGTGCTTTGTCGCGCAAAAAATAAGGGGCTTGCAAGCTGATAAAATACTCGCTTAAAAATACGGCTTGCTGTCTTAAACTAGAAAGATCCATGTCAGGAACCAACCGTTATTTAATTGGATCCCAACTATAGTGCAACTTTAAACAATGTCAATATTTTTAAATCAGGTTGATTTTTGAATAGTATTAGTATGCTTAGGTTAGACCGTTGTTTCTGGTGTTACGCCCTCACCGGCGTACGATACCGCGCATAAAGCACGGTACGTAGGAATTTATTTTCGTGTGGATCACTCAGGGAAAAGTCGCAGTATAAATGGAAACGGTACTAGTACTTCACAATTTTAGCCTTACGCATTAACTCCCTCACATACAAATCATAATCCGTCATACCATAATTTGCTTCAATTTGCTGCTTGATACTGGCAACTTGTTCTTTATCAAGTGCATTTAATTGACCATCGCTAATTTTCTTTAGCTGAACGATGACATAATCGCCATTAGCCAAACTTCGACCCACTGCTGAATTAACTTGCGGCAGCTTGAAGGCCATCTCGTTGATCACTCGCAATGCTTCATCCATATCACGGGTTGCTGCCGTTACTGCCTTCCAATGTAACTGATTATCTTTAATCAACTTATCCTGTGCTAATAAGTTTTGGTGAACCTTGAGAAGCGCTTTACCCAATTGTTTGGTTTCTTCGCGGGCTTTCTGTACCGATAATTTTTCTACAATCTCGGAACGAACATCAGCCAATGTTTTCTCCGTTGCCGGGATATGCTGATTAACCCTTAACACAATAATATTTTCGTTATCTAACTGGATCGGATCACTATTGTTTCCGAGCGAGAGTACATCATGGTTAAAAGCGGCATTAAGCACCTGTTTATTTTTCAGCAAATCACTATCCCCGCCTAGACGCGAAAAGGGATCTGAATGCTCAATGGTTAGTTTAAGTGCCTTAGCGACCGGCAAAAGAGAATCGGGCGTTTGAAAACTCAAATCAGATAATTTCTCAAGATCTTTTGAATAAATTACTTGAGCCTTATCAGCCAGCAACTGCGCTTTAATATCCGCATAAACAGCTGACAAAGGTTTGACGACTGCGGGCTTGTAATCGATTAATTTAAAGATCTCATAACCATGCTGGGTTTTCACTGGAAGTGAAAACTCACCCGGCTTGGTTAAGTTAACCAAGGCTTTATCTAAGTCAGGCTGCCCTGCAACTATCCAGGGTAAAATACCTCCATTTAAAGCTGATATTTTATCATCCGATAACAATTTCACATCTTTGTCAAATTCAGAAGGATCCTTCTGCAAGGATTGAGCCACATCCTCTGCATGTCGTTTAATCCGTTGTTCATCCTCTACTGAGGTTTCTGATGGCACTGCCAACAAAATATGAGCGACTTTCCATTGCGCTGGCGTTTTAAAATTGCTTTGGTTTTCTTCATAATAATGATTTATTTGTTGCTCGGTCAGATTGATTTGACGCTTAATCTCCGTCATCGATAACCGAACATAATCAACATTCACTTTTTCAGGTGTTAAAAACTCTTTACGATGTTGTTGATAGTAATTATCAATAGCAGAATCAGTCACCTCAGTTGGTTTAATAAATCGTAATGCCGGAATTTGCATATAGTCGTAATCACGCGTTTGCATGTATATTTTTACAAATTGATTGATTTCACTTGGAAGTGCAAACGCTGTCCCCATGAAAGCAAAGCGTTGTTGATTCAACAACATGCCCTGCCGAACCTCTTTCTGAAAGGAATCTGGCGTGAAAAAAGCACCATTAAGAGCCTGTTGGTAACGATCAGCTGAAAAATGTCCATCTTGCTGAAATTGAGGAATCCCTAGAATAGCCGAATCTGCCTGCGCTACGTTCACCTCAAATCCACTTTCACGGGCTGATTGCATGCTCACTGTATTCACAACCAATTCATCCAAAATTTGTTGTTTCAGTTGAATGTCACTGGCTGGCGTCATCAAAGAGGGATCTCGCAATTGTCTGGTGCGGCGATAAGTTGATTCAAAGGCTTGCTTGGTTATGGGCTGCCCATTCACTTCAACTGCGGCATTTGATTCATGCCTTGACTGCATATAGTAATCAAGACCAAATAATGTGAACGTTATCGCAATTAAAATGATAACCACCCATGCCACTACACCCTGAATTCGATCATTAAGCTTCTGTAACATTTAAAAAAGTTCCATATTATTTAGGGGACATCGAAATGAATACTATCAATTGGCTGGACACACTTCGGATTGCCCACCGTACATTTTATTAAAATTCACTCTTAGGAAGTGTACTAGTACCGTTTCCATTTAGTTTTGACCGGTAGCATCATACAACTCGGTTTATTTATGAACATCCGAACTGCGCGCGTTAGCAAGTGGCGCCCTGTTTCAAGTTCCGCTCCCTAACGGTCACGGTTCGGATCAACCGATCAAACTAAATGGAAACGGTACTAGTGCCTCGTCAATTTTAAATCTTAGACACTATCTTTAAGCATTCGGATCGGAAAAAAACTCAATGTACCTTAGTACACGGTTGCGATCCGATCCTTGCTTAAAAAAAACGCGCCTTTCGGCGCGTTATGCTGGCGGAGTGGACGGGGTTCGAACCCGCGACCCCCGGCGTGACAGGCCGGTATTCTAACCAACTGAACTACCACTCCAATTCGTGGTGGGTGCTGCAGGGATCGAACCTGCGACCCTCGCCTTGTAAGGGCGATGCTCTCCCAGCTGAGCTAAGCACCCAAGGAAATTATCCTTTTTGTACAGCTTCTTTCAAGGTTTTGCCAGCTTTAAATTTAGCAACTCGTGAAGCTTTAATCTGTATTGTCTGACCTGTCTGCGGATTACGACCTGTTCGCGCAGAACGATTGCCAATTGAGAAAGATCCGAATCCTGGTAAAACTACCTGATCACCACCCTTCAGTGCATCTGTCACAGTCATCATAAAAGTATCAAGTACTCTATTTGCGTCTGCTTTAGTTACGCCTGAACCATGAGCGATTGCTTCAACCAATTCACTTTTATTCATCATTTCCCCTTTGCAGTTATTCATCCTTTATACCCGGAGTTAATTACATCAGATCTATTAACTCTAGTCAAGCTTTTACGTCCTTGGAAGCCCCGCCAGTAGCGGGCAACGACGAGAATATACCTGGTATTACTGGGCGTGTAAATCTTTATTTACATTTTTTTTCACACTTTCGTTAATAACAGGCAGATTGACCTCTGGTAAGTTAAAATCGACGCGTGGACTGCGCTGTAATGCCAAATCTAAAACCTGTTCAATGGTCTTCACAGGATGTATTGTCATTTTTCTAAGGATATTATCCGGAATCTCCGTCAAATCTTTTTCGTTCTCCTCAGGAATAATCACTTGCTTAATCCCACCCCGATGGGCCGCTAACAACTTTTCTTTTAAACCACCTATGGGTAAAACCTGGCCCCTCAGGGTAATTTCACCGGTCATGGCAACATCAGCACGAACAGGAATATGCGTTATAACAGACACCAAAGCCGTGCACATGCCAATCCCCGCACTGGGTCCATCTTTAGGTGTCGCCCCCTCTGGAACATGGATATGAAAATCATTTTTCTCATAAAAATCCTCAGGGATTCCAAATGACTTCACCCGACTGCGTACAACCGTCATGGCCGCATGAATCGATTCTTGCATCACCTCGCCCAGCTGTCCTGTGTGCAATGTTTTACCTTTACCCGGCATCATCGATGCCTCAATGGTCAGAAGTTCCCCTCCAACACTGGTCCAGGCTAAACCGGTGACTTGACCGACTTGATCAAAGCTTTCTGCTGTACCATAACGGAATTTCTTTACGCCCAGGTATTTTTCTATATTATTTCGTGTCACATGAATTTTTTTAACCCGTTTGCTGGTTAAAATATCCTTAACCACTTTTCTACAAACGTGCGCAATATCACGCTCAAGATTACGAACGCCCGCTTCCCGCGTATAATGGCGGATGATCTCATGGATGGCCCCATCATTAATCTCAATTTCCTCACGTTTTAAGCCATTCATTACCAATTGCTTAGGCACTAAATATTGCTCAGCAATGTTCGCCTTTTCATCCTCTGTGTAGCCTGCCAGCCGAATCACTTCCATTCTATCCAGCAAAGGCGCTGGAATTTCAAGGGAATTTGCGGTGGCAATGAACATCACGTCACTTAAGTCGTAGTTCACTTCTAGGTAATGATCATTGAACGTGTGATTTTGCTCAGGGTCAAGGACCTCTAATAATGCTGAAGCGGGGTCTCCTCGAAAATCCATCGCCATTTTATCCACTTCATCCAACATAATGAGTGGATTTTTAACTTTGGCTTTACATAATTTCTGAATAATTTTTCCAGGCATCGAACCAATATAGGTCCGACGGTGACCCCGAATCTCTGCCTCATCACGGACCCCGCCTAAAGCAATACGAATAAAGGTACGACCCGTGGCATTGGCAATCGATTGACCCAAAGAGGTTTTCCCAACCCCTGGTGGACCAACCAAACATAGAATTGGACCCTTCAAGCGTTTTACACGTTGCTGTACGGCTAAGTACTCAATAATACGCTCTTTAACTTTTTCTAAACCGTAGTGATCCAAATCTAGCATTTTCTCGGCTTTCTTTAGATCAAATTGAATTTTGTTTCTTTTTTTCCAAGGAACTGCCAACATCCAATCTAGATAATTACGAATGACTGTGGCCTCTGCAGACATCGGCGACATCATTTTTAACTTATGTAATTCTGAGAGCGATTTTTCTTTAGCCTCTTTAGGCATACCTGCCTTGTGAATGGCTTTTTCTAATTGATCAAGCTCATTGCCTTCTTCCCCTATTTCACCTAATTCTTTTTGAATGGCCTTCATCTGTTCATTGAGATAATATTCACGCTGACTTTTTTCCATTTGTCGCTTGACACGCCCTCGGACGCGCTTTTCTACTTGAAGTAAATCAATTTCATTTTCAATGGCTGCCATCAAGTGTTCTAAACGAATCCCGATGTCCATTGTTTCCAGCAACGATTGCTTGTCCTCAATTTTCAGACTTAAATGGGCCGCGATGGTATCCGCTAAACGACCTGGTTCTTCAATACTGGCCAATGAACTTAAAATTTCAGGTGGGATTTTTTTATTGAGTTTAATATATTGTTCGAATTGCGACATCAATGATCGCATTAAAATGTCTATTTCCTGCGCTTTTAGAGTAATACTAATCTCATCAATGGATTGCAATGATGCTGATAAATATCCACCTTCTTCCTGAATGTAATCACTTACCCTAGCGCGCTGTTCACCCTCCACCAAGACTTTAACCGTGCCATCAGGTAATTTTAACAGTTGCAAAACGCTGGATAGCGTGCCCACAGTAAATAAATCATCTGGACTCGGATCATCATTGGCTGATTTACGCTGTGCGACTAAAAAAATTTGTTTGTTATCCACCATCGCCGCTTCAAGGGCTTTAATAGACTTCTCACGACCAACAAACAAGGGAATAACCATATGCGGATAAACAACAACATCCCGAAGCGGCAGTACAGGTATATTTAGCCTCGAAGGTGCCTCAGCCAGTACCAATTCATTTTGATTCGACATAATGAGTCCTTATATCCATTTAGCACGTCTAAACTTGACGACAACATCCAGATCTTTGGATTAATTGACCCTTTCTAATGGCTTAGAAAGGGTCAATTAATCTACTACTCACCAGCAACAGATTTTTTCTTTTCCTCATGTTCATACATCAACAAGGGCTTGCCTGCATTATTTATAACATTTTCATCAACAATCACTTTACTGACCCCTTCAAGCGACGGCAATTCATACATCGTATCTAATAAAATACTCTCAAGTATTGATCGCAAACCACGTGCACCGATTTTTGTCTTCAATGCTTTTTTTGCAATCAAATGCAAGGCTTCTTCACGGAACTCTAACTCCACCTCTTCCATTTTGAAAAGCGCATGAAATTGTTTGGTTAACGCATTTTTTGGGCGGGTTAAAATGTCAATTAATGCCGCCTCATCCAATTCATGCAAGGTGGCAACAACAGGTAAACGGCCAACAAATTCAGGAATCAGACCGTATTTAATTAGGTCTTCCGACACCAATGAATCTAGCATTTTTTCAAAATCAGCATTATCTTTCTTATTTTTAAGTTGTGCTGAAAACCCAATACCAGATTTATCGCTGCGATCGCGAATTACTTTCTCGAGCCCTGCAAATGCACCGCCGCAAATAAACAGAATATTAGAGGTATCAACCTGTAAAAATTCTTGTTGTGGGTGTTTGCGTCCACCTTGAGGTGGAACAGAGGCAATCGTTCCCTCAATGAGTTTTAGAAGGGCTTGTTGAACGCCTTCTCCGGAAACATCTCGTGTAATCGATGGGTTATCTGATTTACGAGAAATTTTGTCTATTTCATCAATGTATACAATGCCTCGTTGTGCTTTTTCAACATCATAATCACATTTTTGTAATAATTTCTGAATAATGTTTTCAACGTCCTCACCCACATAACCGGCTTCAGTTAATGTTGTTGCATCCGCCATTGTGAAAGGGACATTCAATAGACGAGCGAGTGTTTGTGCCAACAGTGTCTTACCACTACCCGTAGGACCAATTAATAAGATATTACTTTTACCCAGTTCAATTCCATCTTCGGTTTTATGGTACATCCGCTTATAATGATTATAAACTGCGACGGACAATACTTTTTTAGCATGGGGTTGACCAACCACATATTCATCAAGAAATGCTGAGATTTCCTTAGGCGTGGGTAAATTGGTTTCTGGTTCTGATGGAACCTCTAGTGTTTCTTCACGGATAATGTCATTACATAAATCAACACATTCATCGCAAACAAAAACTGAAGGACCTGCAATTAATTTTTTCACTTCATTCTGGCTTTTCCCACAGAATGAGCAATATAAAATTTTATCTCCACTCCCATTGCCTGCTTTACTCATCTACAAACCCCTTTCTTTATTCTACCGCGACTTAGGATGCACCTTAGTCACTGTATGGTCAACAACACACACTATTCAAGAGCCCCTTATCCACACTGAAGACACCTTCTACCGATGCCCAGGGAGAAGAGTATCATGTTGAAGTTATTCAGAAGCATGTGTGAAATCATGTTATTTAATTTTGTACACTTCCCAGAGCATCTCTGCTATTCAAGACTTTATCAATCAATCCATATTCAGCGGCTTGTGGCGCGCTCATGAAATTATCACGCTCAGTATCTCGCATGATTTGCTCAGGGGTTTTATTGGTGTGATGGCCCATGATATTGTTTAAACGTTCACGCACAGCCAATGTTTCGCGTGCATGAATTTCAATATCCGTTGCCTGACCACGATAACCGCCCAGAGGTTGATGAATCATCACCCTGGCATTAGGCAAACAATATCGCTTCCCATTGGCACCCGCACACAACAGCAGTGCCGCAGCACTTGCGGCTTGGCCGATACACAGGGTACTGACATCGGGTTTGATAAACTGCATGGTATCGTAGATGGCAAGACCCGCTGTGACAACGCCGCCAGGGGAATTAATATAAAGAGATATATCTTTTTCTGGGTTTTCAGATTCTAGAAACAATAATTGGGCAACCACAAGATTTGCCATGTGATCTTCCACTTCTCCTAAAAGGAAAATAATACGTTCCTTCAAGAGCCTAGAATAAATATCGTAAGATCGCTCACCCCTGGCCGTTTGTTCAACGACCATGGGCACAAGACCACTGGCATTTCTTATCAAGTTTTCTGAATATCCCGTCATCCTCAAGCTCCTTTACCCGGCTCATCCTTTTTTGGATTCATCACCGCATCGTAGTCCATTTTCGATTTAACCACTTTAGCATCTTCGAGAATTTTTTCAGAGACCAGCTCTTCCATCACCAAGGCTTCAATTTCAGCCAGTCGCTCTTTGTTACCTTTATACCATGCACGCAACTCGTCTGGGCTTTCATAAGCACTAGCCAATTTTTCGATCATAGCATCAACACGGCTGGGTTCAACCTGAATTGCATGTTTTTTTACATATTCTGAAAAGAGAAGTCCTAAGTGAACTCGACGACGGGCTTGATCTTCAAACAGGGCGCGAGGAAAATCAGGAATTTTTTCATGTTCACTGTGCTCATGACCAAACACACGGTGGTACATTTCATGCTTTAGGTGTTCAATTTCCTGATCAATCAAAGCCATGGGCAAATCAAATGTATTTTTTTCCAATAATTTATCAAAAATTCGCTCACGATTCATTGAACTTAAGCGACGATCAAGTTCTCGTTCCATGTTTTGTTGAATATCTTTTTTCAAAGCCTCAACACCGCCTTCTTTGATATTAAATTTCACAGCAAAATCATCATCTAATGAAGGCACTTGACCTTCCATGACCTGCTTAACCGTCACTTTAAATGTGGCTTCTTTCCCGGCTAATTCATTATGGCCATAATCCTTTGGAAAGTTAACTACTAGATCGAAGGGCTTATCCAATTGCGCACCCACCAAGCCTTCTTCGAAACCAGGAATCATTGAACCTGACCCAAGAACCAATTCATAGGCCTCAGCGGAGCCGCCCTCAAAGGGGACGCCATCAAAAAATCCTTCGAAATCGATTACGAGCTTATCCCCATTGGCAACTGCACGGGATACGTCTTTCCAGTCTTTATTCTGTTCGCGTAGATTATCCAACATGATTTTAACATCAGCATCTTTGACTGTCGCATGCGCAATCTCAACGGCTGCTTGCTCCAATTCATTGATGTTGATTTCAGGAAATACCTCAAACACCGCGGTGTATTTAAAATCTTTTCCGGCTTCAACTAGCTCAGGCTCAACAAAAGGCGAACCAGCAGGAATTAATGCTTCGGTTTTAAGTGCTTCATAAAGGGTTGATTGCACCATTTCTTTAGCCACTTCTTGACGAACACTGTCAGAGAAGCGTTTAACAACCACATTCATTGGCACCTTTCCAGGCCGAAATCCATCAACTTTAGCTTTGCGAGCAAGATTCTTAAGGCGCAGGCCTACTTCTTCCTCTATTTTTTCGGTCGGAACCGAAACCATTACTTTGCGTTCCAAACCTTTCAAGGTCTCAACAGAAACTTGCATCTAAGCACCTCTTGAATATTATTCATATATGAAATGGTGCGAAAGGAGAGACTCGAACTCTCACAGGTTGCCCCACTGGAACCTAAATCCAGCGCGTCTACCAGTTCCGCCACTTTCGCAAACAGGGTGGAATTATTAAACAGTCGTGCTGTCTTGTAAAGACTTGAAGCAAGTCTAGTAGCAGTACCGCTTAATATTTTTTCTATGCTGGGGTGAACGATGGGACTCGAACCCACGACAACCGGGATCACAACCCGGGGCTCTACCAACTGAGCTACGCCCACCATAAATTATTACCGTCTCTAAGGATCGAGGGTGATCCTAGTTAAAGAATTCTGCTTGACGTTGGTACGCCCGGCAGGACTCGAACCTGCTACCCTCGGCTTAGAAGGCCGATGCTCTATCCAGATGAGCTACGGGCGCATTATATTGGTCGGGGTGGAGAGATTCGAACTCCCGACATCCTGCTCCCAAAGCAGGCGCGCTACCAGACTGCGCTACACCCCGTGACCCGTCTCAAGGACAGAGCAGGAATCATACTCGTCGCGGCAATAGAGGTCAATAAGTATGCGTCATTAAATTTAAATTTTCTTCAATTTAATGATTGATTGCTGCAGGAGCCTTACTTGCGTTACGATAAGTTTCTGTCGTCATTAAGCTAAACTCTATGAAAATACAGCTCCTACCGTTGTTTGATAGCATGAATTACCTCCATAAAAATGCAGACCATGTTGTTCTCCCTGCCGCACGCTTTCAGCAGGATTTTAATCATGCCCTTGGTTTTCTTAAAAGTTATAACGGAAGCTTAGGGACATTTAATAGCTATAGAAGAGAAACTGAGCGCTTATTACAATGGAGTTGGCAGATAAAAAATATCAGCTTGCCTGAATTAAAACGAGAGGACATCGAACATTTTGTCCGATTTTGCCAGAATCCACCGTTGAGCTGGATAGGCCTACATAAAACACCCCGATACATAGAAAAAGAGGGCCAGCGCCGGCCCAATCCAGACTGGAGACCCTTTGTAGTCACTGTTTCTAAAGCCGAAAGGACGCGAGGAGAGCGCCCCACTTTGTCACAATTTAATTTATCACAAGGCGCAGTCCAAGAGATTTTTGCGATTTTAAGTACCTTGTTTAATTTCTTAATTGCTGAGGAATATTTGGTCTCAAACCCCGTTGCCCTCATCCGTCAAAAGAGTAAATTTGTGCGTAAACGCCAACAAAATGCGCCCATTCGCCGATTGAGTTTAATGCAATGGGACATGGTACTAAAGGCGGCTGATACGATGGCCACAGACAATCCTGAAAAACATGAGCGGACTCGATTTATGCTAACGCTACTCTATGGCATGTATTTGCGCATATCAGAATTGGCTGCAAGTGATCGTTGGATCCCCACCATGAATGATTTTGCCAAAGACAGCAATGGCCATTGGTGGTTTACAACCGTTGGTAAAGGCAATAAAGAACGCCAAGTCGCTGTCAGTGATGCCATGCTTGATAGCCTTGTTCGTTGGCGTCAATTTTTAAACCTACCGCCCCTACCGTCACCGGCTGATAATACACCCCTGATACCCAAACAACGCGGCACAGGCCCCATGAGTGATACCGCCCCCATTCGTCGTCTAATCCAACTTTGTTTTGATGAGGCCGTAGTGATGTTAAAACATCAGGGTCAAATGGATGAGGCCTCACATCTCAGCGCTGCAACGGTTCACTGGTTAAGACACACGGGCATTTCGGAAGATGTTAAAACACGCCCTCGTGAACATGTACGCGACGATGCAGGCCATAGTTCAAGTGCCACAACTGACCGATACATCGATGTTGAACTTGAAGCCCGCCACGAATCAGCACAAAATAAAGCGATTGAGCCTATTTAAGATGAATGCGTATAACGTATTTGTGAACATACTGCGCATAATCATTGAATTCTGACGCACGGCGGGAACTTGCTGTTGGTTTTCATAACACATTGAACTTTTTTTCAAAACAAGATACATTTCAACTTTTTGTAACTACTCGAGCCCTTGCCCAAATAGGTGGGTTGTCACTAATTTTTTTGATAAGAGATATAAAATAATGCCTAGATTTGACAATACTCAGTTAAAAATCCTTAACCTTAAACATTCAGATTTAGCCCATCTATCAGAAGATGAGCAGCATGCCAAAATTAGAAGGCAATGGCTAGAACTCTCTTTTAAAAATCATCCTGACAAAAATCCAAACGACCCAAAAGCCCACAACCGTATCATCGCAATCAACAACGCGTATGCTATGTTAAAAGATAAAAAAGAATATTACACGGAAGAAATTGTGCAGTATTTTAAATTAAAAACCATTTATTTACCTGAGACAGCGTTTGATTTATTACTACAAGAAAATATAGAAGAGACCCTGAAGGATCTAAGACAAGCATTTTCAGCACTGCGCACAGAAGATACCAAATTAGCCTTTGGGTCCTACTATGGTGACTTTATCAATCTTGCATTAAGCATAGAAAAATCCCAAGATAAATTTAATAAGCGACGCGCAACCTACCTTTACAACCAATCAAAAGAAACTCTCAAAACCGAGCTCACTCGTAAATGGAGGGAATTAATCATCCGCCTCTTTGCTGAGGAATACTTGGATGATTTTCAATATCGCAAAGCCTTGGCCACAGGGAATTTGATGCCAATCTTAGCCAAACGCAAATTGCTTTCCCCAATCAAATGCATCGTTGCTATCATCAATAGCATTAATTTAATGATCTGCACTTTAACTTTATATTGCTTAAAGAAGGTTATGCTGAAAATTCAATCTGATTTTAACAACCTGTTTAATAGCAATCAGTTTAATTTTATTAAAGCCCTGATCTTAGCGCTTGAGATATTAACTTTTACTATTGCAACGTTAATCCCCCTATACATCACACCATTACTTTATTTTGCAGGATTTAGCCTTCCAATGCTGTCAAATATATTTGAAAGTATCGCATGCCCAGTGAACCAAATCATAAGGCCCCTCACTGCACGGATTGGTATATCCCCTATTCCAGTTGTCGCGATTTTTTCCGTGGTTGTATTGGCCTCAATCTATGCATTTCCAGGCATCATGGCCTTTGCCAACATCATCACACTCAGTGATATCGAGGTGGCCATTGTTCTTTATGACTTCTATTTGATGGCTATGATTCTTATTAATCTGTATAAAATACAACCCTCATTGGCTTGTTTTCAGTTTATTTTAACCGCCAGCGCAATGTTATTGGTATCTTTCATCCCCCCTACCCCGTTAGACATCGAACAAACCACAAACCTCATCATCGATTTGATATACAATCTGAGTGTCACTGTCATGCTTTATACAAGTAACCAGTTCATTAAAAATCCTAACGTTGAAATAGCCAAGGTAATTGAGATATTACCCTTACCAAAAGAACCCATCCCTGAGGATATTAGAACTGCTACCTTGCTAGGCTGTAAAACAGCAGCTCAGTCCCATCGATTTTTTAATACTAATAAAAAAGCAGACTGCATTAACATTGAAGAAAGAACTTTTTGGCAACAAACCGCTAGCTTCTTTGGTGGTGAACCCTACACCAAACAGAGAGCACCGACCTTTCATCAGGAGTCTGCCAATGAAGCAGATATAATCAATGACAACAGTGCAATAAATAGCAATCCACTATTGTCTTTAGCCTCTTAAAAAAACTCACTGAAATACTCATTTGCATCGGAAAAAACCAAATGGAAACGGTACGAGTGCCTCGTCAACATTGAATCTTCGGGTTGGCGCTTAGATTGCGTTCAGATTTAAACGATTTTATTAGGCAAAAAGCGCAGGACTAGCACCGCTAATCTGAGCATTTTTGCCTAATAAAATCGTTTAAAGATGCATGCAAGCTAGGATGCCAACCCGAGGATTCAATGTTGATGAGGCACTAGCTAGGCTTTGCTTTAGGATTAACATCCTGTTCCCCTGAAAGATTAATATCAGTAGGAGGTTGTCCTGAAATTTGTCTCATGGGTACTGGGGGAATGGGCGAGATGGGTGAGGTGGGTGAGGTGGGTGAGGTGGGTGAGATTGGCTGCATCATTGCAGCAATAGGGTCACCTTTAACGTCATTCATAATGCTATCAACCCGCTTATCCATTTCATCAAGGCCCAACGCAGACTTGCTTTTATATACATAATCATAATTAGAACCATTTTCCAATCGGGTTACATCAAGCCCCATCTTTTTGGCTAGTTCCTCATGTTGCTGTTTTACACCGAAATTGATGAGATCACATATTTTTTGTAGGACTTGGGGATTATCCTTAAATAGCTTTTTACAATCAACCGGTTGTCCTGCACTATTTTTAATAGTCAAGAATTTATCCATGTTCTCCAAGGTTATTTTTGGGGTTGATATCAGCGTGATGCCATCATCTGTTGATTCCTTAGGCTTTCGACTGACTACAGGAGAGGTATTTAAAACGGTCATTTTATCACTATTTTCACTGCCTGGAGGTACTATTTCAAGCTGATGATCCTCGATTTGTTTACGAAGAAAGTTTATCGTCATCTGTTCATAGAGGGCTTTTTTATTGGCTTGTTCCGCGTTCTTATATTGCTTAAATAAATCTTCTTGCTGAACTCTATAAGCTTCTTGGCTAATACCCATTTTCAGTACCTCTTATAAAAACAATTGAAATTAAAAAGAAAAAACACTACACACAATGACTCTTCTTTTTTAATTTTAATCTATTTCATCAAAACATTTTGCACATTTTGAGTTATTTTCAATAATCTTACGATAATGTGTGAAATGACTAATGATGGCTTGTCAATATTGATTCGTCACAATAAACCGGATGTGATTATCCATAAGAGTAGGTCAAGATCGCCTCTTTAGCCATTCATAATATCCTAATAAATATATGCTATATTTAAACCATATGGGGCTACAAGGATGAGATTTATGAAAGAGCTAGATGAACAACTTAAATACTTAGCAAACCTTGCAAACCGTCTTAATGAATGTACGCCCAGCCGTCTTTCTGCTGTTGCTAAAGATGAAAACACCCTATTTATAAGCCACCGTCAGCAAAACAGCTGTGATAATCCACAGCATCATCCCTATCCAATAGATGCCTGAATGAGGTTCTTTATAAGTTTTACGAAAATCGGACCATGCTTCAATCCAAATAGGAAGGCTTCCAATCATAAATAATAAAATAATCCTGGCGATAAACAAAGCGCCTTTTTCAAACGGCAGGATGGTTGCTAATTTAACGATGAGTTGATGCACTATTTTCTGCAACCGAAGCAACAACCAATGCACAAAGACCTCATAAACAATCAGTAGTGTCGAGGCTACGAACAAGGGAAGTAATAATTTAAGGCCAGGTATTTTAAAAATCTTCTTAAATAGCTCCCCGAATTCACGAGCAAAAAACACCACTATGGATGATATTAATACAATTAAAGCGATCGAGACTAACATATCTTTTTAGCCTCTAACACATCCCAACGTTCATAAAGTTCTGCTAATTTCTTTTCTTTTTCAATCAGTTGGTTATTGACTTTGGTCGTCATTTCAGTGGGTTGAAGATAAAACGAGGGGGCTGCCATCTCATCCTGCAAAGCCTTGATTGTCTGCTCTAAGGATTCAATTTGTTGCGGCAATTTTGATAACTCGCGTTGCTCATTGAATGTTAACTTTTGCGTGCTAACAACATCTGCCGTCTTCGGCTGAATGGCCACGGTTTCCCGTTGCAATTGTTTATACTGACGATATTCTTCATACCCACCAACATACTCGTTAAAATGCCCTTCCCCTTCATAAATCAAAACGCTGGTTACAACATGATTAATAAAAGCACGATCATGGCTGATTAAAAGCAATGTCCCCGGGTAGTCGACCAATAAGGTTTCCAATAACTCCAAGGTTTCAATGTCTAAATCATTGGTGGGCTCATCCATTACCAATAAGTTAACGGGCTTTGCAAATAATTTCGCTAATAACAAACGATTGCGCTCCCCGCCTGAGAGCGATGAAACAGGCTGATTAAACCGTTCTGGCGGAAATAAAAAGTCCCGTAAATAAGAGGCCACATGCTTTTGTTGGCCGTTGATGGTCACATAATCGGCGCCATCGCCCACATTGGCCATGACCGTTTGTTCTTCATCTAGCACACGCCGTAATTGATCAAAATAAGCAATATCTAAGGAGGTCCCTCGGCGAATTTGCCCAGAATCGGCTTTGAGATCATCTAACAATAGGCGCACCAACGTGGTTTTTCCACAGCCATTAGGCCCAATAATTCCGACCTTATCCCCCCGGGTTAACAGGAAAGAAAAATCACGCACCAACGGCTTGTTATCAAGGGTATAATTTAAGTCTAGGGCCTCAATCACAACATTGCCTGATCGAGAAACATCTAGTGCTAGTGATTTAACCTTGCCTGCTTGGGAGCGACGATTTTTATGTGCAAGGCGCATGGCCTCCAGGGCTCGAACGCGCCCTTCATTTCGTGTGCGCCTCGCTTTAACACCGGTACGTAACCAGACCTCTTCTTCACTCAGGCGCTTATCAAATAAAGCATCATGTTTTTGTTCACTGAGGCGCATGGCCTCACGACGATCCAAATAGGTTTCATAATTACAGGCATGACGATTTAGTTTTCCCCTGTCAATTTCAACGATGCAATTTGCCACTTGGGCTAAAAACTCACGATCATGGGTTACAACCACGAGGCTGCCTGAATAACTTTTCAAATAGGTTTCAAGCCATTCAATCGCACCAATATCCAAATGGTTTGTTGGCTCATCCAGTAATAATAAATCAGGTGCTGCAATTAAGGCTGCGGCCAATAATGCGCGTCGTTTCATGCCACCGGATAAATGATTCATTGAGGAGTCCGGATCCAATCCTAAATGGCTAGCCATCGTATCAATGCGAGGCATCAAATCCCAGGCTTGTAAATCATCAATTTGATGCTGATAATGCGCCAGTTTGTCAATATTAGAGCACGACAATGCTTGATGATATTGTGATAAAATTTCTCCAACCGGACCTAAGCCTTTCACAAGAAAATGGTAGACTGATTCATTGTCACTAATCGGCACCTCTTGGGTGAGGCCTGCAACTCTCAACCCATTCATCTGATGAATTTGACCCTTGTCTTGAACCATCTCACCTTGTAATAATTTCAATAACGTTGATTTACCAGCGCCGTTGCGCCCGACCAACGCAATTTTGTCTTGGGGCTGAATTTGCCAATCAACTTGATCGAGAATACAGTGATTGGCGAGAATTAAACTGACACCATGAAGGGATAGAATACTCATGCGACAACCATAATAGCATCCATTTCAACAAGGGCTCCACGGGGTAATGCAGCAACCCCTATGGCACAACGTGCAGGATAAGGTTCATTGAAATAATGTGTCATGATGTCGTTAATTAACGGAAAATGATTCAAATCAATCAAATAGACATTCAATTTAACAATATTAGCCAAACCACCCCCAGCGGCGACACACACAGCGGCTAGGTTTTCAAAAACTTGGGCTATTTGCAAACGGATTTCATCACTGCATAATTGCATGGTGTTTGGATCCAATGGAATTTGACCTGATAAATAGACGGTATCGCCACATTTTATCGCTTGACTATAAGTGCCAATGGCTGCTGGTGCTAATTTACTGTGTACAGGTTGCATGAACTACGAATCCCCTTGTTTTTTACGATACAATCGCATGACCACTTTATTCGCCCGCAATCGGCGCATTACTTTTGCCAAATGGGACCTATTCAGAACGCTAATGGAGAAAGTCACTGCATTATGACGACCATCCCGTGGATCCACACTAATGTTACCAATGTTAGATTCCGCTTCGGCAATGGCCGTGGCAAGGGCTCCCAAAACACCGCGTTCATTGGCTACATCCACGGTAATGTCGACCCAGAATTCCCCAGTGACCTCATCATCCCAGCGAAGTGATAAAAATTGTTCCGGATTACTGCGCACTTTTTTAATTGAGGGGCAATCACTGACATGAACCAATATGCCCCGTCCCTGTTGAAAGCGACCCACAATATTATCCCCAGGAATAGGTTGGCAACATTCAGCAAAGTGAACCACCATGCCCTCCGTCCCTTTGATTGCGAGTGCGCCCCCTTTCGTTGTTTTCACCAGTGTTCCACTTTCTTCAGCAACCACCAGGCGCTTCGCAATAACCATCGACATTTCGTTACCAATGCCGAGAGCATATAATAAATCATCCATCGATTTATAATGTAAATCATTCAGCAGGGCTTGTAATGACTCTGGGGGTACCTCCGCATAGTGGCTGCCGAGCTCAATAAAAGCCTGCTCTAAAAGTCTCGTCCCCAATACAATCGATTCAGCATGGTGCTGACTTTTTAAAAAATTACGAATGTTACCCCGAGCTTTTCCGGTCACTACAAAATTCAACCACCCAGGATTAGGATGCGCGCCAGGCGCTGTAATAATTTCTACAGTTTGCCCATTGGTTAAGGGGATACTGAGGGGCACCAAACGACGATTTACTTTTGCAGCCACACAACGATTTCCCACACCAGAATGAACACTATAAGCAAAATCGACCGGTGTGGCACCCTTCGGCAGTTCCATGATGTGTCCTTTGGGGGTAAACACATAGACTTCATCAGGAAATAAATCGATCTTTACATTTTCAATAAACTCTAAAGAATTGCCTGTGCTGCGTTGCATTTCTAATAGGCGTTGCACCCACTCACGAGCACGCAGCTGCGCTTCATTGACCTCAACCCCTTCAGATTTATAAATCCAGTGCGCAGCGACGCCATTTTCAGCGACATTGTCCATATCGCGCGTGCGAATTTGCACTTCAAGAGGAACTCCAAAAGGACCAAATAAAGTGGTATGTAAGGATTGGTACCCATTCACTTTCGGGATGCCAATATAATCTTTAAATCGTTGAGGCACCGGTTTATAAGTGCGGTGCAGCGCACCCATGACTCGATAACAAGAGTCAATGTCTTCTGTTACCACACGAAAAGCAAAGACATCTGTGATTTCCGCAAAAGAAGCTTTTTTTTGACGCATTTTACGGTAAATACTGTATAAATGTTTTTGCCGACCGAAGACATGTTCGTAGGGAATATTGAGTTCCTCAAGTGCCTCTTGCAAATCATGTTCAATTTTTTGAGTTAATTCCCGCCGATTACCACGAGATTTTTCAACTGCTGATTTAATGGCGCGATATCGCATGGGATAAAGTGCTTTAAATCCCAGATCCTCAAGACCGGTGTAAACCACATGCATCCCCAAACGATTGGCAATGGGTGCATATATTTCCAAGGTCTCAATGGCGATACGCCTTTTTTTTATCGTGGGCATCACCCCGAGCGTTCGCATATTATGCAATCTATCTGCTAATTTAACGATGATCACGCGAATATCCTTGACCATCGCCATGACCATTTTTCGAAAATTTTCTGCCTGGGCCTCGGCTCGGGATTCAAATTTAATCTTGGTTAATTTCGTCACCCCATCAACAAGGGTCGCTACATCTTCACCAAATTGATGGATTAATTCCTCTTTACTGGTTTTGGTGTCTTCAACGACATCATGAAGCAAGGTCGCCATGATGGTTTGATAATCCAGCCGCATTTCTGCAAGAATAAGAGCGGCCGCAACGGGGTGTGAAATATAAGCCTCGCCGGTACGACGGGTTTGACCTTGATGCCCTTTCTCTGCGACTAAATAAGCTTGATAGCATTTTTCTATTTCGTCGGATTCAAGGTAGAGTTTCAATTCTTCATGCAACTCATCAAAGTAACTCACACAACACTCCCTTGGGCTTTATTCATTCAAGATCCAACAAAAATGCACGGTGATTAAATACCGCAGTTGATGAGCAGGTGCAATCTATACTGCACTATAGCCGCAGGATTTAAGCCAACTATTCTTTATCTAATATAGATGCCGTAATGAACCCTTCAGCAATTTCACGTAATGCAACCACGGTGGGTTTATCATTTTCCCATTCCACCATGGGTTGTGCACCACGGACTGCAATTTCGCGTGCCCGCTTTGATGCGACCATCACCAATTCAAAACGATTTTCTACGTTCTCTAAACAATCTTCAACCGTTACACGTGCCATACATCAAACTCCAAAAAATGATTAAAACGTTAAATGGTTTGCTATAATACTGCGCGCAGTATAGTTTACTGCGATGATAGCAGAAATGAAAGCAATTGTCGTTGTTGTTCAACCTGACGCGCCATACGCAAGCGACAGGCCATCACGATTGCTTTTAACTCTTCCGCCGCTTTATCAAAATCATCATTAACAATTAAATAGTCAAACTCAGCATAATGGCTGAGTTCATTGCAAGCATCTTGCATCCGAGATTGAATAATCGCCTGATCATCTTGCTGTCGGCCCATCAAGCGCTCTCTAAGCACCTCAAGGGAGGGAGGAATTACAAAAATACTCACAGCATCTGTAAATAGCTGTTTAATCTGTTGCGCCCCCTGCCAATCAATATCTAGGACAATATCGATCCCAGCCTGCATGCGATCTGTGAGCTGTGCAACCGAGGTGCCATAAAAATGATTGAAAACGGCTGCATGTTCAACAAAAGCGGCTTCATTCATCATCCGAAAAAAAAGGGGTTCATCAATAAAAAAATAATCCACACCATCCCGCTCACCCGGACGTTTCTTGCGTGTTGTGTGTGAGATGGAAACAGCTATCCTATCCAAACTAGAAAGCAATTGTTTTATCAGACTGGTTTTTCCACCACCCGATGGGGCTGCAACAATAAATAAACTTCCTTTGTTATGATTTTCCATCGGCTTCACTCTATCTATGTTTTTAATTTGTTCGCACACTTACTCAGTCAATACGCTCAGCCGTATAAAATAAACCAAGAGGCTTTCGCCAAGACATCAACCACTTTTTCTTTCTAGGTTTAATGTTTGATGACTATACCCCAAATTTGTACAAATGCAAACTCAAAGTACAAGGCAAACACATATTATGCTTAAAATTCTCACAAACCATCTAAACCACCGTCTAAAAATCAAACGTGCAAGGAGGAACTTAAACGTTTATACTTTCCCCTTTTATCAAGGAACTCATCATGCGCCCAAGTCAACGCGAAGCGAATCAACTTCGTCCCATTCAAATTACTCGCAATTTTACACAACATGCTGAGGGATCTGTTCTTGTTGAATTTGGACAAACCCGCGTTCTTTGTACAGCCTCTGTTGTTGATGGGGTGCCTCGGTTTCTTAAGGGCAAAAATGAGGGTTGGATCACTGCTGAATATGGGATGCTGCCACGTGCCACCCATAGTCGAAATGAAAGAGAAGCGAGCCGAGGAAAACAAGGGGGCCGGACCTTAGAAATTCAACGCTTGATTGGCCGATCTCTGCGAGCCTGTATTGATTTAAAATGCTTGGGTGAAACAACAATTACGCTAGATTGTGATGTCCTTCAAGCCGATGGAGGCACACGCACCGCTGCCATTACAGGCGCTTGTGTTGCCATGAAAGATGCCTTAGATTGGATGGTGTCACGCGAAAAATTACGAAAAAAATTAGTCTTTAATTATATTGCCGCGGTCTCAGTAGGCATTTATCGAGGGCAGCCAGTGCTTGATCTAGATTATGCTGAAGATGTTCTCGCTGAAACAGACATGAATGTGGTCATGAATGAACAAGGTGAGTTCATTGAAGTGCAAGGCACTGCTGAAGACGGTAGTTTTAACCGAAATCAATTAAATGATTTATTAGCGCTGGCTGAAGCCGGAACCAAAGACCTGATTGAATTACAAAAAAAAGCATTTGGCTAGTGCCTCATCAACAGTGAATCCATTACAATGGGTGACAAATATTTAGTTCATTATTAGGGATTGCTGGCAATTCATGTAACAATGCAACAATACGCACCGACATACCACAGTATGTCGGTAATAGGCCGTTATTTCTGGCCTGATGCTGACTAAAGGAGCTCAATGATGGGACGTCGTGGATTTAAAGGATACAAACAAGAGCAAGAAAAAAAGAGCAAGGCCAAACTAAAAACACCAGATCAACAAGGCCCTGTTGAATCCATGGCCAAAGCCCCTGCTGCCGCTTCCCTTCCAGTGAAAAAAACCCCTAAGACCCCTCAGGTTAACGTGTCCCCAGCTGCAGGTGCTGCAGAACAAACCCCAAATATAGCAGAAGCCCCTCTGGCTTCAATGGAGATCCCTTCGACAGATGACCCATGGAATATAACATTTGAATACCCCTCCAGTGCATCGCCCCTACCCACATGGGCTGCAGAACAAACCCCAGAATCCAGACAACCTGCTCTAGCGTTAGCTGCAGCCCATTCGGCATCCGATCTGTCGAGCACATCCCTTGAGAGCTCTTTCGTTGAAGTGCATTCGCTCGCAAGCGCTGTTGAAGAAGCGCCACCTAGCAAGCCTGCCCCAACGGCAAAAGTCCAGGAAGCCCTTGCATTGCCGGAGTGTTATATGCAGCGAAAGACCGAACAAGGTGGTTTTTTGAGCTTTTTTTCCACCCTGAGTCAACTTGTCTATTCCCCAAGTCAATCTGATCGCCTAGAAGAAATAAATTTTATCACCTTGATAGCAACCCATTTGGGCAAAGAATCCAATGCCGCTCAATTAATTGATGGGGCTTATCTCTATGTTACGCATGATATTAAAGTATCCTACGACAAAGCTTGGTGGAGTAAAAATCCCACAGCAAGCCAATTGTATTTAGAACTCACTGCCCGAACAGCCGATATGAGAGATTCCCATAAAATAGATTGTTTAAATAGATTAAGTACTTGTTTACAAAATGAAGACACACAAAAAAAACTTGAGATTGATGCCTTTAAAACGGGGGCTATCTTAAAGCAGATTGATGCACAACTCCAGGAACTCACTGAGGCTACATCCTCTGCATCATATCATCCTACAAATAGTTAAGAAGTGCGCAACCATAACTGAGGGGCTCCAAAATCATTGCTGAACGAATACAAAAAATTATGCAAGTGATTCATGAAGTGACCCTCAGTTGCCACCGACAGGAAACCGACATCACTTTGCTAGCGATTAGCAAAGGACGCCCGTCTACTGACATTAAACAAGCAGTTGCAGCAGGGATCACTAATTTTGGTGAAAGTTATTTACAAGAAGCGCTTCCTAAACTGCAAGCCTTAAGCTCACTCCCAATAACCTGGCACTTTATTGGTCCCATTCAAAGCAATAAGGCAGACAGTATTGCCCAACACTTCGCTTGGGTGCACAGTGTTTCACGCCAATCTATTGCAGAACGGTTAAATAATGCACGTCCTGCCCATTGTCCACCTTTAAATATATGCATCCAAGTTAATCTGGATGAAGAAACAAGCAAATCAGGCGTCACCATCAATGCAGTGAGTTCACTTGCAACCGCTATCATGCAACTGCCACGATTGACATTACGTGGCCTAATGTTAATCCCAAAAAATGAATCAGATGAGTCATTACAAACCCTTTCTTTTTTAAGATTAAAAAGCTTAATGCATCACTTAAATCAAGAATTGAACCTCAACATGGATACCTTGTCGATGGGAATGAGCCATGATTTTCCAGCTGCCATTCGCGCAGGCAGCACGATTTTGCGCATTGGCACGGCACTCTTTGGTACACGACCATGAATATTAGTTTTATTGGGTTTGGCAGCATGGCCCAAGCCTTGGCCAAAGGCCTCATAAAAAACCCTATGAATACGCTTCGAGCAGCGGCGCCCTCCCTATCCGTTGGTATAAACGAGAGGGGCATTCAAACTGATCCTAATAATTTAGCTGTTATTCCTGATGCAGACATCCTTATTCTTGCCGTAAAACCGGCTCAAATGAATACTGTTTTAATGCAACTCAATACCATTCAATTACCCAAACATTGCCTCATTATCTCCATTGCGTCTGGCTTAAGCCTGCATTGGTTTGCCAATCTTCTGCCTCAGGCCGCCATCGTACGAGCCATGCCCAACATTGCAGCCGCTGTAGGCAAAGGAGCCACCCCACTGATTGCAAATGCATTCGTTACCCCAGAACAAAAAAAAATGGCTGAAGAGATTTTCATAAGCATCGGCATCATCACCTGGGCAAAGAAAGAAAGCCTGATGGATGCCTTTACCGCACTTTCAGGGAGTGGGCCTGCTTATGTATTTTTGTTTCTTGAGGCCATTATCGCTGCGGGTATTGATTTAGGCATCAATGACGCGATCGCCAAAAATTTTGCATTACAAACCTTCAATGGTGCGTTATGCTTAGCCGCTGAAAGTAAGCTAAGTCTTGCTGAATTGAGAAAAACCGTCACATCCCCTGCCGGTACAACCGCTGCAGCAATGGCGGTATTTACAAAGAATCAATTGAATGACACGATTCGTAAAGCCATGGAAGCCGCTTTTCTGCGAGCACAAGCCTTGGGAGGCCAGGGCTAAAACATGTGTGATCAATAATATTACAACAAGGGTTGTTCAATACAATGTTGAATAAAATAGGTAGGCTGCGCTTTGCCCAACCTACATGCTATTTTTCGAACACTCATGTTTATGCCCTGCTTAAGAGGCTAGAAAAAAAATCGTAAACTGAATTTTTAGGAGAGATAATGTCAGGAATCATCGCTGTGGGTTATTTTTTATTTGCTTTATTTTTTAGCCTGCTTTCGTTTGTACTATGGACGCGAATTGCCTTGCGGTATTTTCGAGTCAGCACGTTACACCCAGTGAGCCAATCCATCAATAAAGTGACAAACCCCATCATTATGCCATTAAATCACATGATTAAGACCCCCACCAAGGCCCGCTTAAGCCGATATGATTGGCCCTGTTTTTGTGCACTGGTGCTCGTTGAGATTTTAAAATTCTTAGCAATAGGCGCTTTATTTTTAGGGGCGATGTTACCCTTAAGTTTTATACCGTTATATACCTTAGCGGACTTGATTGTAGAACCATTGAACCTTCTTTTCTATGCGATTATCATTCGGGTGATCATGGGCTTTATCAATCCCTCATGGCATCACCCTATTGCTGATCTATTACGCCTTGTCACCGAGCCCGTACTCCGTTTAGCACGACAGTTTATCCCTGATATTGCTGGCCTTGATTTTTCACCCTATATTGTGCTGGTTCTCATTAAGGTCATCACGCTATATATTAGTGCCTCATTGCCAGTGCATTTAATTTAAGTTTAATTGGCAGGGCTAAATCATGTGTGCTCAAAATAAAACCATTTTCTTTAAGCTCAGGATCTTTTGATTGTTTTATAAACCTTTGAAAGGCATGGATGCCTTTCAAGAGCGACAGGGATGTGGCTAGCGTGTTTATAAAACAATCAAAAGATCCTGGGCTTAAAGAAAATGGTTTTATTTTGACCACACATGATTTAGCCCTGATTTAATTGGTATCAAATGAGCAAAATAGACAAATTCTCGCTATACTTAGCACAAGATGAGGCTGAATTGGATATTCTCATGAAATCAAAGATTCTAATAACATTCGGTTTTTCACTGTTCGCATCTGCGTCGGCCCTGGCAGGTTCACTCTATTGCCCACAAAATGCAGGTTATATTACGACTGGAATGACCCAAGATCAGGTCCTGGCTGCCTGCGGTCCTCCACTGGCAAAACAACAATCCAATGCTGCAGTGACTGAAAAAATACCCGTTAAACAGCTGTTATATACCTCAATCAATACAGGTAGCTTCTATCCAGGACTTAATTCTGCCTATTACAATCAATGGTCCTTGCCCAGCGGATCAACGGGTCTTGGCATTGAGGTTGACGTGGTTAACGACAAGGTCAGTGCGGTTAATATCAATGGCACTGCAACCAATGCGATGTCTGTTTGCGGTGGAAGCAGTATTCAAATTGGGTCGAGTGTCAATCAAGTCTATGCCGCCTGTGGTACACCGACCATGATTAATAACTCATTTATTAATCAAGCCATCCCCAATAATAGCAAGCCAGAGGTCTGGATCTATCAAGTCAATCAATACCAATCACCGATTAGCTTGACATTTATCAATGGCAAACTACAATCCATCAACTAATATTTTTACAAGGCTTAACAATTATGAGTGATACCATTGATGGTTTAACCATTGCTTTCAGTGAAGAAGGCATTGAAACAACCAAAGAATTAGCCAAACACATCTTATCAAAAGGGGCCTGGACTACGATTATTTTTCAATACCAAGACTGGGACAAAAAAAAGCAACTCTATGGTCCAATAAAATATTCCATCAGACGCTATCAAAAACGCAACAATCAATATTGGCAAAAATCTAAATTCAACATTTCCAGCGATGATCAAGCACAAAAAATTATTGACGTGCTCTCTACGTGGTTAGAACAGTCGAAATAGCTATACTGCGCGCAGCCATAAACTGCACTAGCGGGCTTTTCTCATTAAATAAAGACCCAATACAGCAAAAATAGCCGTTGGCCCTAAACCCGCCACCACGGGAGGCCACTGCAATACCTCACAGACTGGCCCAAAAAAATGATTGAGCATATGGAAACCAAAACCAACTGCCGCCCCCACCATCAGCTTTGAGCCCATGGTGGAGGAGCGCAATGGTCCAAAAATAAACGGAATTGAAAGCACCATCATCACCAAGGTGGTTAGTGGTTGAATAAGGCGCTGCCAATAAGCCAGCTGAAAATTAATGGTATTTTGCTGACTTCTTTTTTGAGCCCGCAGGTATTGATACAACTGAACCAGGCTCATCTCATCAGGCTCCGAGCCACCGACCCTCAAAATACTGGGTTGAATCAACACATCCCACTGCATTTCAGGGATATGCAGTGCTTCTGTTTTGTCATCCTGCAATCGAGTTTCAGCAACACCATAAGCATGCCAAACCCCATGAAAATATTCAATTCGCTCAATTTTACGCGCCAGGCGCAAGTGATATCCTGCATCAAACCTAAACTGGAATACATCCAGCAAACGATTATCCGGTAAAATGGTTCCTACCGTGATGAAATCATTTTTATAACGTAGCCACACACCAGTAGATGTTCGTAAGGCCTGCCCACTGCTTAATGCCTGTATTTTCTGATCGTTGGCAATGGATGCAAGTTTTGGGACAATCGTTTCACCAATAGCCGTCACAAGGATAATCACAAGCATGGCCGCTTTCAACACTGCCAGGGTCACCTGCCAAATCGACATCCCCGCTGCACGCATCACCACCAGCTCACGATGATTCGCCATGATGCCCAACCCAATCAAACACCCCATTAAGCTGGCCATTGGAAAAAACAAATACACTTGATAGGGCATTAGCAATAATACAAACTTAAGGGCTTCTGCTATTCCATAATTGGCTTTACCAATATCGCCCAACTCATGCACCAATAAAATAAAAATTTGCAAGCCAACTAACATGAAAGTAACCAATGCAATTGCTGATAGGACAGATTTTGCAATGTAGCGATCGAGCAATATCATGATAATTTCACCTGATTACGATAAAGCAACAATAATCCAATGAAAGCCACTGAAAGATGCAACCACCACAGCCCGAACACGATAGGAATTTTTCCAGATAACAACCAATCTCGTCCTACAAAAAGAAATTGAGCGTAAACAATAAAAAGCACCATGGCAGGTAATAATTTAGCGAACTTACTGCCTCGAGGATTGACGCGGCTTAAAGGCACTCCCACCAGGGTCAAGGTCAACACCATGATAGGGATGGCAATGCGCCAATGCATCTCAACCGCTTTGTGTAAATCAGGATTATTAAGAGGCCACAAGCTTGCCGTGCTTGCAAAGGTGAGGTCATTCGCCGCTAGGTCAATCGTCGGATGGGGCAAGCGCGCTTTATAACCCTCAAATTGAGCCACTTGATAATCAGCACTTCCCGGCATGCCTTGGTATTGTTTACCCTTTTGTAAGATTAAATAATCTTCATGGGAGCTTGGATCTTTTTCTGCAAACGCTTTATCAGCCCAAACGATATCCCACGCAGGTTGTCCTTCCTTCTGTACGGATCGTGCTAAAAAAATGTGCTTTGCCATGGTATGATCACGGTTCATTGATCCAACATAAAACACCACCTTACCCCCTGAAACTTCCCTAAAACGTCCAGGAGCAATGGTCTGTATCAAGGTTTGGATCCCTGTGGTTCGAAGAATTTTGGCGCGCTCCATTGAAATCATGGGGCTAAACCACATCATCATAATGGCCACAATCAGCGTTACAAATGCCGCCATCGCAAAAGTATGCAATAACAATTGCCAAGGACCATAACCACAAGCCTGTAATACAGTCATTTCACTCTCAGCATATAGACGACCATAGGCCACTAAAAGCGAAACATAAAAGCCAAGCGGCAACAATAAGGCCATGAGTGCCGGGAGCTGAAGCATCATTAACTTCATCACCAGCACAACGGGGATTTTTCCTTGCGCTGCACGATTTAAAAGAATGACAAATTCATTGCTCATGAAAATTAAAATTAAAATGGTAGTCAATGCTATCAAGGTAGTGAATACCTCTTTAGCAAGATAACGAAAAATGAGCACGATTTGTCTCTATGCCTCTGATAAAATAATAGGTAAACTATCCGTCTTTATCCATTATACTGCTGAGTTAACGGCGTGTCGCTTATTCGTGTTGATTTTTACCTACTAACTGCTACCGATCCACAAGCCCCATGGCTCGTTGCCTGTCGCCTGCTAGAAAAAGCCTATCAACGGGGACACCGTGTTTTTGTCCATTGCGAAAACCAAACCGATGCAGAACACCTTGATGAATGCTTGTGGACCTTCAAGGATGAGAGCTTCATTCCCCATCATCTACAAGGAGAAGGCCCAATCCCCGCGCCGCCGGTACAAATCGGCCATGGTCCAGAACCCCACGGATTTAACGATATATTGCTAAACCTGTCCTCAACCATCCCCCCCTTCTATTCACGATTTCGACGTGTTATAGAAATCGTCTCAGAAAACCCTGCTGCTAAAGAAATTAGCCGCAATCACTACCGTGAATACCGCGCTAAATCATGTGAAATGCACACACATAATCTATACTGTGCTATGAATGATATCTAGTTCGTAAATAATGCCCCACGGCCCGCATGGCCATCGCCTCCCCACCCTCAGGCTTACCTGGCTTAGCAGACAAATTCCACGCCATAATATCAAAATGAACCCACGGGATCTCCGGCGTAATAAATGATTTTAAGAATAATGCTGCTGTAATCGCACCCCCATAAGGGGTGTCACTTGCATTTGAAAAATCAGCAATACTTGAGCAATACAACGCTTCATAGTCATCAAATAAGGGCATTCGCCATACTGGATCATGCGTTACTTTTCCAGATTCAGTCAATGCGATGGCCAGCGTGTCATCATTGGTAAACATCGCCGCAATATCGGTGCCAAGCGCCACACGGGCAGCCCCTGTTAAGGTTGCAAAATCGATAATAAGCTCAGGTTTCTCTTCACAAGCCTTGACCAACGCATCAGCAAGCACCAATCGACCCTCAGCATCGGTGTTATGAATTTCCACTTTTTTGCCATTGCGCATGGTCAGCACATCCCCTGGACGATAAGCAAACGCATCGACTGCATTCTCTACCGCAGGAATTAAAACCTGTAACCGTATGGGGAGTTGATGCGTCATCAACCATTGTGCTAAACCAATCACATGGGCTGCGCCTCCCATGTCTTTTTTCATCAAACGCATGCCTGCAGAGGGTTTAATATCCAGGCCACCTGAGTCAAAACAAACACCCTTTCCCACCAAGGTCACCCGTGGATGTTGCACATCACCCCAAACAATCGATAATAATCGGGGTGCACCCGCTGCCGCTCGACCCACCGCATGAATGGCTGGAAAATTTTCAGAGAGCAACTCATCGCCGACCCATTGTTTAAACTCAGCCCCATGCGTTGCGGCAACTTCGGCTAAGACCTCCGCCAAGGCTTCCGGATTTAAATCATTGGTGGGTGTATTGATGAGATCACGAACCAAAAAAACAGCGGCAGCCTCCGCCACAACCTCGGTTAATGCCTTGTTTTTTAACACCAATCGTCGTGGCGCTAAAAGATTGTCTTTATATCTATCAAACTGATACTGCGCTAAAGACCAGGACACCTCGGCATGATGAGATACGGTTTCTGAGATAATATAACTGCCAGGAGCCAAGGTGGTTGCAACGCTCGCTATGGCTAATGCATCGGTATTATTATCTCCTGCACCAATGTAAATTCGACTAGGGTTTCCTTCACTATCGCTGATAATCCCAATATCGCCTATTGCTCCTTCAAATTGCTGTGCGATTAAACTATTACGTTCAAATGCTGTTAATCCATGATTGTCCTTCAGAAAATCTGGAGAGCCCATCAAGATTAGGGGGATGGCTTGCTCGGTAAAGGTTTGATAAAAATTCTCTGCACGCATTAATTTTCCCTCATTTGACCACGAAATTGATCCGGGCGCATGCCTAGCAAGCGCAACGAGACCATATAAATCAGCACAGCAACCAAGACATGGGCTAAAAGCAAGCCTAAACGCAGTGTCGCGGTTTTGGCTAACCAAAACGATAGTTCACCATTCATCAATATTAAATATCCCACAACCAAGGTCGATGCTGTCAATAGTTGTGCCATGAATCGTCCCCAGCCAGGCAAGGGTTGATAAATTTTTCGCCTAATTAATAAAACCAACAAAACCCCGCAATTAACAAATCCTGCAATGGTTGAGGCCAAAGCCAAACCCGCATGCGCCAATGGCCCGATTAACAATGCACAGAAAATGGTATTAATGACCATTGCAAATACACCCACTTTAACTGGCGTCTTAATATTTTGGCGTGCATAAAATCCTGAAGCCAATACTTTTACCACCATGAAGGCCGGAACACCCAATCCCAAGGCAATTAAACTCTTTTGTGTCTGTAGCACATCAATGCCTGTAAATCGGCCATAAGCAAAACAACTGGCGATGAGCGGCATGGAGAAAAAAGCCAATCCTAAGCCTGAAGGAATCCCAATTAACAACAACAGGCGCAAGCCCCAATCGAGTGCACGAGAAAAATTTTCAGCACTCTGTTCAGCGTGACGTCTTGATAAATGCGGTAAAATAACCGTGGCAATGGCCACACCAAAAACGCCCAAGGGAAAATCAGTCAAACGATCGGTGAAATATAACCAAGTGACGCTACCCACCTGCAAAAAAGAGGCGAAAACGGTATCAATCAATAAATTAAGTTGCGCAATTGAAACACCAAACAGTGCAGGCACCATCAACCTAAGAACACGACGCACGCCGGGATCTTTCATCATCAAACTGGGTTTAACCAAGAGCTTACGGTGATAAAGAAATGGAATTTGAAATAATAATTGTACAATTCCGGCAATCAGAACCCCCCAGGCCAAAGCAACGATAGGCTGCTCAAACAGTGGACTTAAATAAATGGCCGCTAGAATTAAGCTAATATTCAACAAAACAGGCGTCACGGCCGGTACACCAAAATAACCATAGGTATTTAATATAGCGCCTGCCATTGCGGTAAGCGAAATCAGCATTAAATAAGGAAAAGTTAAGCGTAACATTTCAGTAGCGAGGACCGAACGCGTCGCATCATGGCCAAAGCCTGGGGCAAAAATAAAAACAATCACAGGCGTTGCAATCACGCCAACAAGGGTGACAACACCAAGCACAACACTCAAGCTTCCGGCGATTCGTGCTAAAAAAATACGAACCTCATCGATAGTCCGTGTTTTTTGATATTCAGCAAGCACGGGCACGAAGGCTTGTGAAAAAGCACCCTCTGCAAAAAGGCGGCGCATGAAATTAGGTATTTTAAAGGCCACAGTAAAGGCATCCATGCCAACACCCGCACCAAAATAATTGGCACACACCATGTCGCGTATAAACCCCATCATACGCGACATCAGTGTCATGAAAGACACCAGTGATGTTGAGCGGAGCAAGCTTTGTCGTTTTGGGAGCATGGTTTCAGTCACAGACATCGTTATTAACTCTAGTTAAATCTACCGCAGTGCAGTATAAAATAGGTCTATGATATACTGAAACACTATAATTTACACGACGCTTATTATCATTATGGCAATTGCCGCCTATGCTAGCTTGACAATGTCTCCCTAATGCGGCAAGATTAACATCTTTTGTTATATTTGTATTAGTGGAGATTGTAAGTGGCAAATATTAAGTCAGCTATTAAGCGCGCCCGCCAAAACATTAAATTGCGTCAACATAATGCCAGCGCGCGGTCAATGTATCGTACCTTTATCAAAAATGTTCTGAAAGCGGTTGAAGCAGGCGATCTAGAAGCAGCACGTGCTGCTTATTCAAAAGCACAACCCATCATTGATAAAGCAGCAGGCAAGGGATTGTTGCACAAAAACAAAGCCGCCAGAATTAAAAGCCGCCTAAGCGCTCGCGTTAAAGCCATGGCCGCTTAATCCAGCGTTTCCGTCGCTCTAAGTCCGAAAACACCCGAACTGGCATGGCCAGTTCGGTTTTTCTAAATACACCCTTTCTAAATACGTCATTGATATCCTTTTTACATTTTTTGTCAATTCTCATTAAGCCAAAACCACTACAGGCCTAAATTATCTCGTTTGAAAATACGATCCGCTCGATAGCTCGAACGAACCAAAGGCCCTGATGCGACTTCAAAAAAACCCTTTTGTAAACCAATCTCACGCAACTCGGCAAATCGTTCGGGTGTAACATAGCGCAGAACGGGCAAATGATGCTGCGTAGGCTGTAAATATTGACCCAAGGTTAAAATATCCACCTGTTTTTCGCGAAGGTCATCCATGGTCTTGATGATTTCCTCATCCGTTTCACCCAAGCCAAGCATAAGGCTCGTTTTAGTGAATACATCAGGCCGGTATTGCTTTGCATAAGCCAATACAGTTAAAGTTTGCCAATAGCCTGCTCGGTTATCACGAACCGGATGGGTCAAGCGTTCAACGGTTTCCACATTTTGAGCAAATACATCAACGCCACTGTCCAACAACACAGCCACATGTTCACAATTTCCTTGAAAATCTGGGGTTAATGCTTCTATTTTAGTTTTTGGACAGCGTTTTTTGATGGCACGAATGGCGTCAGCATAATGTTTAGCCCCCCCATCTAATAAATCGTCTCGATTCACTGATGTCAATACAACATAATCCAAATTCATCAATGCAACGGTTGTCGCGGTATTATCAGGCTCTTCTTTATCAAGCCAGCCATGGGGATTTCCTGTGTCCACAGCACAAAACCGACAAGCGCGGGTGCACACTGATCCCATCAACATAATCGTGGCAGTCCCATGTGACCAGCACTCTGCAATATTCGGACACTTGGCTTCTTCACAAACCGTAGAGAGTCGATGCGCTTTCACCTGGGCTTTCACTTCGCTAAAAGCAGGCGTTGTCTTATTAAGAATACGCAACCACTTCGGCTTTGCTAACCGAGTATGGGGTGTGCTCGCTGATTTAACACCATTTTTAATGGCAACAGTCCCCTGTGTGGTTTTATATTTCTGACCACTGTCAACAACCACCGGGATATCACTTAGTTTTTGCATAAAGACGCTCCGCGAACCAGCCCACCAGCATTGATCCGACCAATACGATCAGAGAAGCCCATAAATTACCAAACAGTGGTGGGAAAAGCAGCAATATAATGCCTATGCTGCTGAGTATCAAGTAGGCAGCCCAATTGAGACCCTTGTGAAATGGACGAATCCAGCGGTGTCGACCCATCAACAAGTAAAACAAGAGCAATCCGATATACGGAAGTAAATAGAATACTTGATAAAGCATTTGGTAAAAAAGACGCGTTGCCTCTGGGTAAGCTCGATTGGTGAGCCATTGATTATAGATAAAGGTCATATTTAAAGCACATGTTTGTTGGTATAATTGGACCATCAATACCATCAGTGCCATCACCACAACCGTCATTAAACTGGGATTAGCAATGGCGCCTGAGAGCTGATTGCGGTAGGTCTTAAACACCAGAAAAAGTAATACAATACCCACGAGGATCGGCCATATGCTCAATTGGGGTACTGATTGATGATAATTGGTTGAATAGATCTGTTGCAGCAAATGAGTAGCGCCTAACGATAACAGAAAAACAAGGCCTAAACCAAATTGAGACCATTTCTGAAGGGGATACAACCATAAAAAAGCAAGCAATACGGACATGCAAAATAATGAACAGGGATTCGTTGCATCCGTCAGTGCAGCCCATGAGGTAAATAAAAGAGCAGAATTCGCCACATTAGCATTCATTCGAATCCGCATTGATGCGGATTCTTTCTGTAGAACACTGATTGTCTCTGAGCTTAATTGACCCTGCTGGATTATTTTTGAACGACAATATTTCAGGGCATCTAATAAAATTTTTCCTGTTGTGGCTTCATCTGAAAAACCTATCCAATGGCTATCACAAAAGAAAAGGGATGGGACTGAGATATTGGTTTCTTTAGCTTCATGAAGGTGTTTAAAAAAAGTTTCCAATGCTGACTTATCTTGATTAATGACATAACGATGCACAATCAGCCACGGCTCTTTTTTTTCTACCTCACGAAAAAACAAATCTTCCTTATGACAATGCGGGCAGGTTGATGAAAGAAACAAGTCCACATTAATCGTCACGTTCTTTTCTGCATTAATATGATACCAATCTGCCGCGAGGACATTACCCTGCAGTATGATTGTAAAACCTAATAAAACAATTAAACGCAAGCAAAATACTTTCATAAGGATCCCTTTAATATTGGGGCATGTTGACATTGGCATTTGGACAAATAACGTATTCTTAATTTAATCCGTAACTCCCCAGGTACGTCATCCTGAACGCAGTGAAGGATCTCCTGAGTATGGCTCAGATAGGGTCAAGTTGAGATCCTTCGCTACGCTCAGGATGACGTACCTGGGGTGTTACTTTAATCCAGAATTTGAGAAAAAAACAGCTTTTCTCAAACGATACTGCCCTCGCAGTATAACAGCTTACACCGAATCATGCCGTCTTGTTCAATGTCCCCTTTAATAGGTTATAAGCCTGCGTTGATTTAAGCCGAAAAAACACCAACAACAGCCCTATCTCTACTAGCGCAAGATAACTCGCTACCAGCACATCACTCAAATAATGTTCTGTCAGAATAATACGCGAAAAAACCACCATCACGCCCAACATCATAAAAGCATAAAAATAGCGCGGGAACAAAATACATAAACCAAACAGCAAACTCATGACCGTGGTCGTGTGACCTGAAGGCAACGACCAAAAACGCGGCTGCAGTTTCATCCAATAAAATCCATACAGATCAGAATCAAACCACAAAAATGGCCGAGCACGACCCAGTGAGACTTTTAGAGCAAAACAAATCACATTAGAAATCAGCACACAAAACCATAAAAACCAAATCCGAGTCTCCCATTTTTTGTTTTTAAAAATATAGCGAAAGCACACGGCCAATATAAAAAGAGGCCCAAAATAAAAAACATTTGAACCCAGCTTCGTGAAGATAGAAAGAAAAGGTAGCTTGGTTTTAGAATCAAGCGCATGGAAAAAGAACGCAATCGGTCGATCCAGGAAGAAAAATGAGAAAAAAACAAACCCAATAAAAGCAACAAGCACCCATGGTTTGATCACAAAACTAAATAAACGCTCAAATCGATCCACCCTATCCCCCCTATATATACTGCATAAGCAGTATATATTGAAATCCTAATCGTACACTATACAATTAGCATTTGCGTATTTTTTTATGAACCCATGGCAAGATCATCTAACGCGGTTCGGATGGTTTGTGAAAATTTTAAGCATAAGATGCGTTTGCCCTGTTTATGAACCCCATGTTATACTGCGAGCGCGCAGTATAACAACCTTTACCCCAAAAATAGCTAAAAGGCCTATCATGGCAAGCCCTATTAATTCTCTGATTCATCCGGCATTGGCATGACACAGAAGCCTATAAAAATTCTTGCCGATAGTGCCTTGCCCAATTTATCACAGCTATTTAAGGCCCCCTTTACTCTCACTCAATATACCTCAGCGCATGAGGTGGCAGATAAGCTGCCCACACAGAACATCCTGCTTTGTCGATCAACCTTAAAAGTAACCCCCGCCCTGCTGCAAAAGTGCCCCATTCAATGTGTAGCCACTGCCAGCAGTGGGGTTGATCATATTGATACGGACTATTTAAAACAACATCAGATTGCACTTTTCGATGCAAAAGGTTGCAATGCAAGCGCTGTTGCTGATTATATCATGTCAACACTGGCCTATTTATTTCAGCATCATCTCATCATGGGCCTTAAGGCCGGTGTGATTGGTCTTGGTGAAGTCGGCCAACAGGTAGTAACACGCCTCAAGGCCATTGGTTTTGAAGTAATTTGTTATGACCCACCCAGGCAAGCCATCGATACGAGTTATCCCTATTGCGAACTAGACCTACTCACCCAATGTGATCTCTTGTGTGTGCACCCTAATTTTCACACAACGAAACCTTATCCCAGTGCCAATTTATTAGACCTTGCTTTTCTGAATCAATTAAAACCAGGCACCGTCATTATCAATGCAGCTCGCGGGGGTATTGTGAATGAAGCGGCGCTATTAAAAACCATGCAGCGAATCACCTATTGCACTGACGTCTATCAAGATGAACCCCACATCAACCCCGACATTGTTAAATTGTCAACCTTGTGCACTCCTCACATTGCAGGTCATAGTATCGAAGCAAAAGAGGCTGCCATGATTAAAATCAGCGAACAATTACATGATTACTATGGATTAACCAAACCGAGCATCAAGAAGGCGCTTTCTACAATAACACCCATTCCATTCACAAAAGAACACTGGATAGAACGGGTGCTTTCTTTATACAATCCATTATTGGAGACTCATGTATTAAAATCAGCCCACGATAAAACACTCGCTTTTTTAGACCAACGAAAAGCGCATCACAATCGACATGGTTTTTTATTTAATTTTAGGGGCTGTTGACACCTGATCATCTCACGTTATTGCGCTTTTTTGGTAACTCCCCAGGTACGTCATCATGCTCCCCAGGTACGTCATCCTGAACGCAGTGAAGGATCTCCTGAGTATGGCTCGGATAGGGTCAAGTTGAGATCCTTCGCTACGCTCAGGATGACGTACCTGGGGTGTTACCTTTTTTGTAGATTATGTTGTTAGATCAAACAGAAACTCATGCAAGCACCGCGCCATCTCCTCTATTAGATGTTGAAGGAATTACCGGTGATACACAGCCAAACTATCTTTTTCAAAAAATAGTCTATACTGAAGAACATAGACCAATGGAGAAACAACTCGATTTAAATCATCAATACACTTACAATGTGATGATAAGGCCCGTGCAGATGCAAATACCATCGATAAAAAGGTTAACATCTCATCATACCGGGCAAAGCAGTGTTGTAGAAAAGTTGTAGATACAAATCCGCAAACAAGCACTTTTTGTGAGCGGCAATGGAAATATCAACGAACGGAGAAAACAACATGAAAAATATCACATGGAAACAAACTGGTATGATAGCAATTACTTTAATTGGACTGGCTGGTGTTGTTCCTGCTTCATATAGTATGGAAAGTTGCGGGACTAAATTAGTAGTTAATTGTATGAAGCATTCGGTATGGGTAGCGGGAAAAGAAACCGTGACTAAAGTTTGTCACGTTAAGGGCACCCAAGAACAGTGTCTCCAATAATAAGAGTAAAACACCCTTAGTCAAATCAAACTTTGTCTAACATAATACAGCCCGCAGCATTATACCCCGCGAGGGGCCCATCCCTGCTGCGGGCTTTTTCTATCTAGCCACTACCTTACAAACCATCGACCCAAACCCGACCAAGCCGCATAAAACACCTATTGTTTTCTTCATTATTTGGTGGCTTAAAGATGATGCTCATTTATCTAAAAAAGCCCGGTCTATCATTATTGATGCAGATGTTGTCTATGTCAGCAGTATTTCCATCTGGGAGGCAGCCATTAAAATTCACTTAGGGAAACTCGATGCGAACATAAAAGAGCTCATCAATTCTATTGAAATGGTTTGACTCAATCTTCGAGTTTTTCAACTTCATTTTATACCTGAAATATAGTATCATTCAGAAATAATACTGTTAGGCCAACCTCATGAAACAATACACTATTGCAGCTTTTTATAAATTTGTTCCACTGGATGATTTTGAAACCCTCAAAATTCCAATGCTTGCTGCCATGAAAACGCACAACATCTGGGGTACCATTATTTTAGCGCATGAAGGGATCAATGGGAGCTTCGCGGGCAGTCCTCCAGATGTCGCCGCTTTATACGATTTTTTAAGGCAAGATCCTCGCTTGTCTGATTTATATTTCAAAGAAACCTATGATGATACAATGCCCTTTGAGAAGGCCAAGGTTAAATTTCGTAAAGAAATTGTCACTTTGGGCGTACCTGGTATTGATCCACTTCAATCCACAGGGATCCGTGTTTCTCCCAATGAGTGGAACCACTTGATATCAGATCCTTCCGTTGTGGTGGTTGATACACGAAATGACTATGAAGTCGAACTCGGTACATTCAAACATGCAATGAACCCCAAAACTGAAAATTTTAGAGATTTTCCTGAGTATGTTAAAACCCATTTAATGGATAAAAAAGACAAGAAAATTGCCATGTTTTGCACCGGCGGCATCCGATGTGAAAAATCAACCGCCTATTTGCAAAGCCTTGGGTTTCAAGACATCTACCAATTGGAAGGGGGTATTTTGAACTATATCGACTCGATTCCTGCTGATGAATCCCTGTGGGAAGGACACTGTTTCGTGTTTGATGAACGCATTGCGATCGGCAAACAAGCAACCCATTCAACTTGATCCGTTTTATTTTTTCAATAATTGGCGCACAACGTCCTGATCTGAAAAAATAAAACGCTGCGTCCCAATTTGTTGATAAGCTTCATGCCCTTTGCCTGCAACCAATAAAATATCATCCTCATCAAGCAAAGCAAGCCCATGTGCAATCGCCTCTTTTCTGTCGACAATCGTTGAAACGTCAGTAGTCGGTAAAAACCCTTCTGCCACCTCTGCAATAATTTGAGTGGGATCTTCTGTTCTGGGGTTATCGCTGGTAACAATTACAAAATCAGCCCATTGAGTGGCGATACGCCCCATCATTGGCCGCTTGGTTTTATCACGATCCCCACCACAGCCAAATACCACACCCAAACGACCTTTCTTTAATTGCTGCAGAGAAGACAAGACATTTTCTAAAGCATCTGGGGTGTGGGCATAATCAACTATCACACAAGGTTTTTGTGAAACCACCTCCATCCGTCCAGGGGAGGCTTGCAGTTTATCCATTATCTCAAGCACTTGACTCACATCAATGCCATCGGCCAGTAAACTCGCAAACACCGCAAGGCTATTATAAATATTGAATTTTCCAAGTAAATTAACCCGCACCTGATGTTCACCCCAGGGAGAGACAACCGTCATCTCACTTCCCCTCATACTGATTTGCCAATGAATAGCCTGGACATCACTGCCATCCTGCAAACCATAGGTTAATGCTTGACACTGAGCACTCCTTTTTTCGAGCATCAAGGGTGCATACGCATCATCATGATTAACAATAGCCCACCTTAGAGACGGGGTAGCAAATAATTCTGCTTTTGCCGCGGCATAAGCCTGCATCGTCACATGGTAATCAAGGTGTTCATGACTCAAATTAGTGAAAATGGCTTGTTTAAAATCAATCGCATCAACCCGTCCCTGACTCAGTGCATGAGAGGAAACTTCCATACACACCTGTTTCACCGCGGTCTGTTGATAGTTGTATAAAAATTGCTGCAAACACAAAGCATCCGGCGTGGTATTATTCAACGGTTGTAAATCATGAACATCCCCATGCCCCAAGGTCCCCACATAAGCTGCCTTTTGTCCCAATAATCCATAGGCTTGCGCCAAAAGGTATGCAATAGTCGTTTTACCGTTTGTTCCTGTAACACCCGTGACCGATAAAGACCGCGTTGGGCAATCATAAAACCGACTGGCTATCGCGCCCAATTTTTTTCCCAATGCAGCAACTGGAATACAAGGCAAGTCCGTGGGAATAAAACAAGCGGTTGGCAACAGGTCTGAATCAAAAACAATCGCTACTGCGCCCAAAGGCTTGGCCTGAGACATGAACAATCGCCCATCGGCAAGAGCCCCTGGATAAGCAAAAAATAAATCCCCAGGCTTTAGTTTTCGACTGTCATTTTGTAGACCTGAAATATCCAGGCAGGGCAGCGGTGTGTTAACCCAGGGCTCTAATAAATCCAGAAGTTTCATGAAGACCTCGTCTGCTCATCGGGTTGAATATCAAGGATACGAAGGGCTGAACCCATCACCTTGGCAAAGAGGGGGGCTGCAACTTGAGCCGCATAATAACCAGAATGCGTGGGATCGTGAATCACAACCATCACAATTAATTTTGGTTTTGATACCGGTGCAATGCCTACAAAACTTGCAATATAGCGCTTTTCTTCATACCCGTTTTTTCCTGCCATCCGAGCGGTCCCTGTTTTTCCAGCAACCCGATACCCAGGGACCTGTGCTGATTTTCCTGTCCCATCCGCACCACTAACAACCGCCTCAAGCATCGCCAAGACTTGATCAGCCGTTGTTGCATTAAGGACTTGCACCCCCTCAACAGGGGCCTGATTGTGCAATAAGCTAATCGGTATCAATTGTCCGTGATTTGCAAAAACCAAATAACTTTTAGCCAATTGCAGGGGTGAAACCGACATCCCATAACCAAAACTCAAGGTCGCCAGCACAAAGGGTTTCGCCTCTTTTACTTTAACAATAGAGCCATCCCCTTCACCAGGATAGCCACTTTCCGTGCGCTGACCAATCCCACAACGGGTCAATAGGCCTATCAATTGTTCCGGCGGACTCGCCAAAACCATCTTGGATACCCCAACATTACTTGAGCGTTGTAAAACACCCACCACATCCAAAACACCATAATTATGAATATCTCGTATCATCCGCCCCTGCACCACCATCCAACTGGGTCGAGTATCAATCACGGTCTTCGGTGTAAATTGTCCACTTTCAAGCGCACTGGCGATACTAAACGGTTTAATGACAGAACCTGGCTCAAACAGATCCGTCACGGCTTTGTTTCGATAACTGTCCAAGCTATAGCGAAAGCGCGCATTGGGATTAAACGATGGGAAATTAGCCAGCGCCAGGACCTCGCCAGTTTCTGTATCCAATACAACCACAGAGCCTGATTTCGCCCCAAATTTTTCAACTGTGTTTTTTAATTCATGATAAGCAAAAAATTGTATCCGTCTATCAATACTGAGCTGCAACACATTCCCAGGTCGTGGCTCCTTTGTAACCCCTAACTCTTCAATGATTCGCCCCAACCTATCTTTCACAACCCGTTTCTTGCCACTGATCCCCATTAACCACTGTTGATAGGCAAGCTCCAGTCCCTCAATGCCGTTGTCATCCACATTGGTAAAACCGATGAGTTGGGCAATGCTCTCCCCCTCTGGATAAAATCGTTTAAACTCTTCTTGAAAATTGACCCCTGGAATTTTTAAAATTTCTATATTTTTTGCAACTGCAGGCGATAATTGTCGTTGCAAATAAACAAATTCATGCGGTTTCGCTCGGGCTACTTTTTCAATTAATTGTGGAGAAGACATGCCCAACAGTTTTGCAAGTTTCGCTATCTGTGCTTTACTGGCAATAAACGCTTTGGGGTTAACCCATACTGATTGCACCGGCGTGCTCACTGCAATCGGTGAATTTTCTCTATCGATGATCATCCCACGGTAAGCAGGAATATCAATCATACGCAAACTTCGGGCATCTCCCTGCCCCCTTAAAAATTGACGATCCATGATCGTTAAATCAACCATTCGCCAAATCAATATCAGTAGTATTAGTATAAAAAAAACCATGATAACCGCTAATCTTGCCTGGTGATGCGTTTTTTTCATCGCACACGCAAAATAAAGGTCTGTTTGTCAGCTGGTAACACCATGTGTAATTTTTCTTCAGCCAACTGTTGAACTCGTCCAGGCGTTGCAAGGCTTGCCTGCTCAAGCAACAATTGGCCCCACTGCAACTGGAGTTCATGGGATTGTTGGTCAGCCAATTGCAGTTGAACAATGGTCATGCGGTGTAAATTAGTGATATACACCACAGCAAACGCACTGATCAATATGGCCAGCATTAAGGCTATCTGTAAACAAAGTGGCTTTGACAAACGCACATCGGCCCATTGCCCACTAAACAAATTAGTTTGATGAATTGCTCTCGCTGCAGCGTTCATGCTATTTTTTCTCCTATCCTTAGAACAGCACTCCGGGAACGAACATTTTGTTTGATTTCCGCTTCTTGTGGTTTAACCGCTTTACCAATCCGTTTAAAGCAAGTCTTGATGTCTGCCGCTTTGATAGGCACACCCATGGGCAAGCATAGGCCTTGCTCTTCGGTGCGCATAAATTGTTTTACGATTCTGTCTTCCAGGGAATGAAAACTAATCACAACGAGTCGACCGCCAACCGCCAATGCGGCAACACATTGATTAAGGCAGGCTGTTAAATCTGAAAGCTCTTGATTAATATGAATACGAATGGCTTGAAACACCCGCGTTGCTGGATGTTTGTGTTTTTCCCATTTTGGATTGGCCGCCTTCACAATTTCAGCCAACGCTGAAGTGGTTAAAATAGGATGCTCCTCGCGCGCGCTAACGATAGCCGATGCGATACGACGAGCAAAACGCTCCTCTCCATATTCTTTAAACACACGCGCCATGTCAGAAGCTTCCGCATAATTTACAAAACGTGAGGCATCCAAGTCTTGCTCTAAATCCATGCGCATATCCAATGGCCCTTGCTGCATGAAACTAAAGCCCCGCTCAGGATTATCCAATTGAGGCGAGGACACCCCTAAATCCAGCAAAATCCCATTAATGCGACCGGCTATGCCCAATTTTTCTGCCATGTCGCCTATGTTTGCAAAAGAACCCTGAACCATTGTAAAGCGTGGATCATGAGAAAAATGTTGCGCTGCGTATTGAATAGCCTCTTGATCTTTATCAATGGCAATCAATCGACCCGTCTTATCTAGCTGTTGCAAAATAGCACGACTGTGACCACCGCGACCAAAAGTACCATCGACATAGATGCCACCGGTGCTAATGGCGAGCCCGTTAATTGACTCTTGCAATAAGACCGAAAGATGTGCGGTCATAATTATGTTCCATTACAAAGAAAACGTTTTCATTTCATCGGGCAAGCTATCTTCTTTAGACGCCTCATCTGCCAACCACTGCTGGCGTCTTAATTGCCACAACGCCTCATCCCAAACCTCAAATTTATTACCCTGTCCAATCATCACCACACGTTTATCAAGATGGGCATAATCCCGAAGCAGTGAGGGTAATAACAAACGACCATTACCATCGAGCTCAACATCCGTTGCATGCCCAATCAGCAAGCGTTGAATGCGCCGCGCAGCTGCATTAAAGCTTGGCAGTCGCTGTAAGTTATCTTCTATCACCTGCCACGCTAACATGGGGTAAAGCAATAAACAGGTTTCCTCGGTATCGATGGTCACAACCAATGAAGCACCTTCGTCCCCGCTTAAAGCCTCACGATAACGCGTGGGCACAGCAAGACGTCCTTTGCCATCAATGTTGATTGCATTTATTCCACGAAACATAGTTTTTTTATAAGAGCGCCATCAACAATATATTTGAAAACCATGGCACTCCCACAATCCCCCACTTTTTGGTTATTTTAAACCACTTTTATACACTATAGAAACACATTTTCACAAGCGTCAAGCCAAAACCCCACTTTTTAATAAAAAAAGTTCGGGATGGATTAAAATAACCCGCAGTCTGTTTGTTTATTCATCCGTTTGTTTTTATTTAACTCTGACTTGCTCAAGTATTCATTTCAGCTGCAATTCGCACACCCTGCAGCACCAAATCGGGGAGATTTTGATCATAAATACCCTGTTGATCCAATAACGCGGCAAACCCACCGGTTGCCAAAACCACAACCGCTTGCCCTTCAAATGCCTCTTTTTTAATCCTGTCAATTAACTCACGACAAGCGCCAACAGCCCCATAAAAAGCACCCGATTGAATGCTCTCAATTGTAGACCGCCCAACCACTTGCTTCATTTTAATGATTTCTACGGAGGGTAATTTTGCTGTATTATTTGCCAATGCATCGACTGATAACCGCACACCAGGTAAAATAACTCCCCCCAGGTATGCTTTTTGTTCATTAATAACACAAAAAGTGGTCGCTGTACCAAAATCAATGATAATTAAATTTTTTCCCGGAAAAGCATGGGTCGCCGCAATGGCATTGGCTATGCGATCAGCCCCTACATCGGATGGATTGCGGTATTTAATATTCAAACCCGTTTTAACACCCGCTTGTAAAAAAAAAGGATCAACCGAAAAATATTTAATGCAAGCGGCTCTGAGAGAGTAATCAAATTGCGGGACAACAGAACAAATGGCAATACCCTGGATACTTTCTGGCGCACATTGATTTTCCCGCAGAACATTTTTTAGAAAAATACCAATTTCATCCGAGGTGCTCACCTTGGACGTATGACGAAATCGCAAAATGATTTCGCCGGATGCAAACACGCCGCCATAAACATGAGAGTTCCCAACATCAATACAAAGCATCATCATGCAACAACTTATCCGAATAAAAGTGCGATAGTATGAGGAGATGCAAAAAGAATCAAGGGCAAGTTTAAATTCTCAGTAATTCTGGGTGAACCCTGTGGGTAATGATAAGACCCTGAGAGTTCCACACGAAATTAAGCACCAATTTACTCCGCTTGATCTGAAGTTAGGATCAGAAACGAAATAACTTCCTATTCTTGCACAAAGCTGACTATCATAATCACTTAAAACAACAAAGGAAACCCACAGCCCATGATTTCAAATGAACATCGCGGTTCGTTATACGCTATCCTCTCAGGTTTTTTATATGGTTTTGTTGGTTATTTTGGTGTTAGCGCAATTCGAGAATCGCTTTCCGTTAGCAACATGCTATTTTGGCGATTTTTAATTGCAAGCGTGGTGATTTTATTGATCTTGGTTTTTCAGAGCAAGCCCTCCCAATTATCACGAAAAGATTGCTGCATTGCTTTTGTCAACGGCGCACTCTTTTATGGTTTTTCAACCCTATTCTATTTTTTTGCTTGCCCCTCCATCGGATCAGGCCTGGCGATGGTGATATTCTTCACCTACCCTGCCATGGTGATGCTTTTAAATCATATTTTTTATGGACAACGCATCCCAATCATCTATTATTTTTCAATTGTCATTATTGCTTGTGGAATGCCACTCTTTGTTGACACGAATGAAGTGGAATTTGATGTGTTTGGCATTATTTTGTCTATCTTATCGGCGTTACTGTATGCAGGCTATCTCGTCTCAAGTAAAAAAATTGAAACTTTTTCACCGATTATCTCAACATTAATGGTTTGTTTAGGCTGCATGTTCACAAGTTTACTGCTCTCACTCGGCAACCATAGCCTTTCTATCCCCACCACCTTATCCGTATGGCTTAATCTATTGGGTATTGGCATCCTCTGTACGGCAGCACCTGTTTTACTCCTACTTTACGGATTAAATTATATTAGCGCAGAAAAAACAGCTATTTTATCAGTATTAGAACCGGTTTTTGTCTTGATTTTTGGTGTAACACTGCTAGGCGAACCGATGAAATTGCGATATCTCATTGGGGTGATGATTGTTTTATCCGGCGCGTTGCTCACTTTATTGAGTCAGACAACTGCCGTAAAAAAACAAGGAATAAAAAGGTAAAAGTCGGTCGATAAGCCGGGTTCTGTCTTGGACAATCATTCATCTGGGACAAACGTCACCGTTTGCCTCAAGCGACCTACCCGAATCCCGCACGGGCCGTGCGTTATGATCAAACGATCACGAGGATTCCTATTTGGTCTTGCTCCGGGTGGGGTTTTCCCTGCCACGCCTGTTGCCAGCCGTGCGGTGCGCTCTTACCGCACCATTTCACCCTTACCGCTGGACTGTTACTAGATAACCTAGCAATAGTCCAGAGCGGCGGTATATTTTCTGTGGCACTTTCCGTAGACTCACGCCTCCCAGGAGTTACCTGGCACCCTGCCCTATGGAGCCCGGACTTTCCTCCCTTTGCCTAAAGCAAAGAGCGATTGCCTAACCGACTTTGTGAGGAATGGTAACAGAGTGGGCAGCAAAAGGCTATTAGAAACGCCAAGATTTAGCGTGTACCAATAAACTCATCATCAAAATAACGCTTTAGTTTGGTTCGCAAAGTACCACGGCTCACACCTAAAACACGAGCCGCTTTAGATTGATTATAACGTGTCATTTCCATCACCGTACGAAACAAAGGCGCTTCAACCTCTTCTACGATCAATTGATATAAGTTAAGATTGGCATCTTTGCTGCTCACTGTGGTGAGGTAGCCTTTAACCGCACTAACAACTTGTTGTGTTAAAGCTTCGTTCACTTGTTGTACTTCCTGCATTACACTACTCATTTTTTTCTCCAAAAACAGTTAAAACAATTGCCTACAAATATACTCAGCCACACATGGGCCGACCATCATGGGTCATATAATATCAAATATCGCAAAGAGTGTAAATATTGTTTTAATGCTATTCAGTTATTAAGGGAAGCTTAAGTCGATTTTTTGGGCCATGAAAGCAGCTATAACCCAATAGGGTAGCGGATTCTTTATTTAATATTAACTTAAAAAAAAAATTTAATAATGATACAAATTTCAAAGAGAAACACATCAAAATAGCCTTTTTCTACCGTTCCATGCCCTAAACCACAGATTGTCTAAGCCCATTAAATCGCTCAGAAAAGTTATCAAGAAAAGGAGATAACGTATCATCGTCATGCGCATTTTGTGGTTCATGACGACTTCTTCGGCATTCCTAGTTACTAACTCAGGGCCAAATCATGTTTGACCAAAATAAAACCATCTTCTTTAAGATAATTGCTCATTCATCAGTGAAGTGAGCTTTTAAGGGTACCTTCAACTCGACTTTAGCCATTTTTTGCAATTCCGTCATTGCGAGTGAAACGAAGCAACCCAGGAGCTCAAAGTGAGCAACTATAAGACATGAAATCGCTCTCTTCGAACCTCTGGGTTGCTTCGTTTCACTCGCAATGACGGAATTTAAATCAT
>CANJHO010000001.1 GCA_947474165.1 Legionellaceae bacterium | reverse complement strand
TTGATTTCATATAAATTTCCACCTGGTTTATCGTAAGCCATTGTCCAGACATTTGCTCACTCCATAAGTGATTCATGTCTTTTAACAATAGTCGTTAAAACCGGCAGTCATAATTGTCGTCTATCGGCAGTCGTAATTGTCGCGCAACAACGGGGCGTGCCCGTTTAAAAATTAGCTATTTTTTGATCTGTAATACTATAATAAAGCTCCCTAAAGCACTCTAACGCGTAATGTCTTATTACTTTATTATAGCCATACCCTTTTTATTAGTTATCTTACGGCTTCTATTAACCAATATACTGGTTCCCCATTTCAAAAAATAGGGGCAAAAAAAACAGTTAACTCAGAGGGCTGATTGGTCAAATATAGATAAAAAGACTCGCATTTTGGAGGCACTTTACAAAAAAGTTCATGGCAAAGCTTCCTCGATATGGTATCGATTATTGCATTTGATTCAAGATAATGAGTTTATTTACGGAGAAATCGATTTTTTATCGTTTTATACCATTCTTGAACGAACCTCTCCCTCCACTCAGGATGTTTTTTATGACTTGGGCTCGGGTTCGGGAAAAGCAGTATTGAGTGCGATTTTATTTTTTAATGTTAAGAAATCTATTGGTGTTGAGTTGTTGCCTCCGCTGTATGCACAATCTAATACACAGCTTGAAAAGGCAATTCAACGATTTCAACAACATGATGTTGAGAAAGAATATCTACCTCAAATGGAGCGGATTCAATTTATCAACGACAGTTTTTTGCATTGCGATTTTGGTGATGCCGATATTATTTACGTGGCAGCCACTTGCCTGACTGATGCCACCTGGAATGAATTAATGTCAAAGATGGCGGGTTTAAAACCAGGTAGCCAAATTATTGTGTGTCGCGCGTCAATTACTATTGCCGGTTTTTTATAGCCAGGATACAGCGTAAAATTAACAAAATTTTTATCGAGATAAATATGATCAAGAGTTGTGCGCAACACCCTATGTTATTGCTGGTGATGAAGATTTGATTTGTCCTCCAGCTGACGTTAAGAAATTTGCGGATTTAATACCTAGTTCGCAAATGGTGATTTTCACCGAGGCGGGGCATTTACTTTCATTGGAATACCCAAATAAATTGGCTCAAGTTATTTGTGATTTTCTGGTCGATAAAGCTAATAAATAAATTGTGATAGTTCAATTTCAAAGCTTAAAGTTTAATCATAACACAGGTTGTGTTGGCTGAAAAATCCGCATTAACCCTCACTCATAGATATTGTTCATTTTTTGTCGTGTTAAACAATTAACATCGCTACGTTAGTAGGTACAGAGGACCCTGATCTCACATAAATATGTGCACTATACGTTAATGTAGTATTATAAATTTACATCTCGTGCAATCTATTATACAATCACATTTTTAATTAATCAGAATAATTTAAATGAATGTTTACCGGTTGTTTTTAATGGGGTGGTTTGAAGCGTCGATAGCGTTATTTAAGCAAGAGGATCATATCAAATGATTTATAAACTCATAAAAGAATATTTTTTTAAATCGGATGAGCGCCTCTCAGCACTGTTGCGACTGATGGGTATAGTACTCGGAGTGATTGGATTAGTGGCATTAGCCTCCGTATCGGCATGGTGGTTCGTTGGATTTTGGGCCGCCATGAGTGTGATGAGTTTTCCCTTATTTATTCAAAGCATGCAGATATTTGTTGCTATAGCGATAGGGTATGTTGCGCTCGATTCTTTGAAAACTTATCTGATAGGTTCACTGACAACAGAGTGGCGTAAGTGGCTCACACTGAAATTTATTGACAAATATACTTCAGAGGAGCTTAACAATTATTTGGATTTAGCACGAAATGCCTCACAACTTGATAATCCAGCACAACGGATTCAAGAGGATCTTTCATTTTTTGTTGATAAAACATTAAAGTTAGGCATCGGTTTATTGCAATCAATATTAACATTGGCAACCTTTCTCGTTAGTTTATGGGTAGTCGGCGGAGCGCTTTCATTTGTTCTTTTTGGGGCAAGTATTACAATTCCCGGTTATTTGTTTTTTGGTGCGCTTTTATTTGCAGCCTTATCGACTGGCGTGACGCATCTTATCGGCCGCGCCTTGGCAAAATCGTCCAACCTGCAAAGAAGCATGGAAGCTGATTTTCGGAAAGAGATTGAGCTATTGTCTAACGATGCAGAAAGTATTGCATTGGATCAAGGTGGGGTTTATTACAAGCAATCATTAACGGAAAAAATTAAATCTGTTTGTAAAAATGCATATGAAATGCTCAAGACCAGCACTAAATTAAGCGCTTTTCAAGCACTTTATCAGCAATTTGCATGGGCCATTCCCTACATTATGGCAGCGCCACTATATTTTGCAAAAAAAACAAGTTTAGGGCAATTGATGGAAATAGGGTTTTCATTTCAGCAAGTGTTTTATTCATTAAATTGGTTTAGTGACTCATATCAGGACTTGGCAGGTTATAAAGGTACTGTTGATCGCATTGCTGCCTTGGAAAGCGCCATGAAAGAGGATGGGCTGAAAACAGCACCAAAAGATATTGTTGTTTGCAAAAACACGAAGAATGAATTTGCTATTCGAAACGGTAATCTATCAACAATTACAAAATGCATGATGCGAGAATTGAGTTTAACGCTTACTCCTGGAGTGAGTACGCTCATTAAAGGTCGATCAGGACTAGGAAAAAGCACACTTTTTAAGGCTATGGGAGGTACATGGAAATATGGTAGCGGTGAGGTATCAACCCCAGATAATAAAAAGGTGCTTTTTTTACCTCAAAGACCATCATTAGCGAATGGTACATTGCAAGCGGTTTTAGCATACCCTGAGCCCGCCAACACCTATACGCATAAAGAGTGTGAAGCAGTATTACGATTAGTGGGTGGTTCTGAGGGTTATATGAAAGACTGTATTCTGGATCTTAATAAGAATACAACAAAGAATTGGTCCAGTTTATCACTTGGAGAGCAGCAACGGATTGCTTTTGCGCGGGCCCTACTTAAAAAACCCGATTGGTTATTTTTAGATGAAGCGACATCTTCGCTTGATGAAGACAGTGAAGAAGAAATGTATTTGCTGATGCAAGTTCGACTATCGAATACCACCCTTGTTAGTATCGGACATCGTTCAACGGTACAACAATTTCATGAGCGAACGCTTATCCTTAGAGCAGATCAAGATCGAAAGATGTTGATTGAGGATGAATACCGATTTTTTAATCAACTTACACCAGCGGCTAAAGAACGAAAGATTTTTCTTGAAAATGAATACCGATTATACTGCGCGCGGTCATAAACTGCGGTTTTTGTCTTGTTATTTTTGCCATGGCGCACTTTTTGAAACTCGGTAATAGAATAACTATTATCGAGTTCACAATTTATTTCTCGCTGGCTTGCAAGTAATGGATAACCCAAATTTCTTTATTCCAATTAAAGCAAGTCCTCAACAACTTCCATGCAAATTTCCGATAATTTGCGATCTGAATCCCCGCAGTCTTTCATTTTTGTAATTGCTTCGTTAATAAAACTTGGTAGGTCATTAATGCTACCATCATTAGACCATGATGCATCACGAGTGGCTTTATCTGGCCATCTTGAATAAGCCAGCCATATTCCATCTTCCGTCTTATGAAGACATGAACCAATCGCACCTCTATGCTGGATAAAATAACTAGCAACCTGTTTCCATAAATTCTGATACTCTTCTTCTAGCTCTGGCTTAATGTACGATCGATAGATTACTGCAAACATTTGAATATCCCTTAACAGACCACAAGTGAGGATCGTTGTTGTGATTTGTTATTACCTAGTGCCCCACCAGTGCCCCATTTCGCTGTTTTATATTTTTACAAACCCTCTGCAGCCCTTACTAAAACTGATGCCGCTGGGGTGAATCGAACACCCGACCTCCTGATTACGAATCAATTGCTCTACCAACTGAGCTACAGCGGCTAACTCGGCAAATTATATACCTCTGTTGAAGACATGTCATCATCTTGCGCTGCTGGTTTAGCTCTAATGTTGGTGCAATACCACACCCAAAGACCAGTCAATGTTATCGGCTTGGGGGATATAATTGATGGGTTCTTCTTTTTTAATCCCATACCCATCGACCATCAGTGAGTAATAATAGGATGAAAAAAAACAAGCGCCGTAAAGGTAAGGGTTGTTCGGGTTTTCGGTCAATAAATCAAGCCAGGGCCTGTGGCAGACTTCATTATCCGCTCGTTCTAACAGTTCTTGATTAGTAAATTGTTGATTTTCAAATGCGAGCGGCTTGTTCTCAGCCAGAGATGCCACCCCACCCAAAGCAAACCATCGATTTGATGCTTTCCTATCCATCGCGGGTTTTACTGTATGTCTTACTTCGTGGATAGTATTTATTATTTTAGATACTGCTTGCTTACAAGTCTGTGTATCACCTTTTCCAAGCGAACCATTAGGCAGTTCATAACCCATGGAAAAACAGCTCTCTATGTTTGTAAATTGTTCTAAAAAGACCATTTGGCCTAACCTAAGGAAGCTATGCGTATACAAGACAAGGTGTCGACCCTGTACATCAATGCTAAATAGATCTTCCGGGTCAATTTCATCAGTATTTTCTACAGGGAATGTCAGTTGAACAGAGGCTCCACCCATGTCCATCACGCTCAATAATGGCTTGTCGGGTGAAGAAAAAGCCCCTTGTTTATAATTTACAGCAAGCCAGCCAAATGCTCCTTCCTCACGCCCACTAATTGTTTTAGCATTCTTCAACAGCCATTGATTCTGATTAGAAAACCAATTGGTTAATGCTTGGTAATATAACTGCTGCTTTGAGTTAGGAAGTAATCGCATGCCACCTGTTCCATAAAAATAGACTGGTAAGTTTTTCTCGGGGGAGCCGGCAAACAAAACAGTTAGGTAGGCATTGATAACCTCCTGATTAGGGTTTAAAGAGGAAAAACCTGGTTTTATTTTTTGAGACCAACGTTCACTAATTCGTGTTGGATTATTGTTTTCATCTAAGTCATAGGCATAAATATGAAGTCTTGAGCCGGTGCTGCCGGCGTCAACCACTGCAATACAATGTTGTTTTTGACAATCAATGTTTTGAGCATTTGTATTGAAAAATACGCACCAAAAAATCAGAAAACTAATAAAACAACGCATGAATCGATAGCCTCGGTTGAAGGATGGAACAAGTTTACATATTGTTCATAAATTTGTCAATTTTTTTCTCAGTGTTTCTATGTGTATTTTTAAGATTTCCCATGATTATTGAGAGCTTGCGCGAAATTATACACGCCGATTATTAAGGAATTATTAAAGAAAAATTAAGGTGTGTTTAGAATTTATCCCTAACGGATTAAATGTAGGTTCTCAATAAATTATCCAGCAAGCTACTTGCACCGAAACGAAACCATTGGTTGTTCACCGGTATATTCAACATATAGGTGGCTAATCGGATGTAGGTATGCGCTTGTTCAGTTGTTTTTATACCCCCTGACACTTTAATCCCACAGGAGATATTGGTGTCAAGGATGGCTGAAAGAATTGAAAATACGGCAGGGAGGGTTGCGCCATTGGCAATTTTTCCTGTAGACGTTTTGATAAAATCGCAGCCTTGCTGCAGAATAGAAGTGCTTAGCTCATAAATCATATCATTAGAGGGTAGGGCGCCTGTTTCTAGTATGACTTTAAAAGTCAGCTGATGTTCTTTGCAAGATCGATACACTTCGTTGCAATCAGAAAGGGCCTGAACTTGATCTCCTGACAAATAGCTCTGATAAGGAAAAACATAATCAATTTCATCTAATCGTTCACCGCGTGCTGCTTGATCAATAGTTTGTAATACTTCTTTGATTTGAAAATTGCCATAGGGGAAATTCATCACTGTGGCCCGTCTAATAGAGTTTTCAACTGGTACATGATGAAGGTGTTCCGGTAAAATACAAATTGCTGCGGTATGGTGCTCGTAGGCACTCGTTGCAAGCCGGTTTATCTCCATTGGCGTCGCCATGGGATCAAGATTGGTTAAATCAATGAGTGACAGAATTTCATCCACAGAAGGTGATTGAGTGTCTTGTATTCGAGAATGCACATCACGCAATACATTGGTTAATCGATCATCTAAATTCATGCCAATTCAACAACAAAACGTTTGATTAATCGATTTAATTTTTCTGCAGCCTTTGATGCAGTGGCGACGACTGCTTCATGACTATGGCTTGTGTGGTCAAGTCCTGTTGCATAATTGGTGATGGTGGCAATCACCGCAACGTTCATCCCACAGTGGTTCGCTATTAACACCTCAGGGACGGTTGACATGCCGACCGCATCGGCGCCCATGATGGCAAACGCCCTGATTTCAGCAGCTGTTTCATAGTTAGGCCCTAGTACAGCCAAATAGACCCCCTGATGTAGGGCAATGTGCTCATCCTGAGCAATTCGCAGTAGTCGCTCGCGAAGCGAATGATCATAGGCATTGTCTAGGGGGAGGAAGCGTGGGCCAAATTCGTCATCATTAGGGCCTACCAAGGGGTTTCCAGGTTGCATATTAATGTGATCGGTTATTAACATCAGCTCACCTGGGCCGACTTCTTTTCGAAGAGAGCCTGATGCATTGGTTGCTAAAAAATGATCACAACCTAATAGTTTTAAGGTGCGTATATAAGTTTTAACCGTCTCATGATTAGCCCCTTCATAGCTGTGAGCGCGACCTTGAAGGCAAACGACCCCCACACCACCTAAATATCCCAATACCAAATGACCACCATGACCCACCACGGTTAATTTAGGAAAACCAGGTAGTTCTTCATAGTTGATGGTAAGTGCATCATCAAGCTGCTCAGCAAAGCTACCTAAGCCTGAGCCCAGAACAATACCGATGGTTGGTTTGAAAGAGGGCCTACGCTCTTTGATGATCGCTGAGGCTAAATGGGCTGAAGTATTGTTCATGAGGTTATCCTTTAAGGCTAAAAGCCATGGGTAAAAGTTCATCCGGAGTCATTGTTTGTAATATCGTCTCTTGATTACATAAATGAATCAGGGTTTTCGGGGTGGAAAATTCATAAATACATTGACGGCAAGCACCACAAGGGGCACACAGTGCATTATCAAAAGCCATGAGCACCATGCTTTGTATTTCACGTTGTCCTGCAGCAACCATTTGGCAAATAGCAGAACGTTCAGCACAGATGGTGAGACCATACGCGCTATTTTCAACGTTGACCCCGATAGATAGACTTCCATCCCCACTACAAATACAGGCAGAGACCAGGTAGTGGGAGTAGGGGGCATAAGCATACTGTAATGCGTTAAAGGCTTTTTTTATCATTAACTGGGTGAGATCCATCACAATAAATACTCCTGCAAATTTAGCGTGCTATACTACTCAAAAATTAGCCCATTCAGCAACCTCTTTAGCATAGTAACTAATAATAAAATCGGCCCCTGCGCGTTGAATGGCGGTGAGTATTTCTAATACGCTGTTTTTTTCATCGATCCATCCTTTTTCAGCGGCCGCTTTGATCATCGCAAATTCACCACTGGTGTGGTAGGCCGCCAAGGGCAAATAGGGAAACTCTGATTTTACACGGTGGATAATATCAAGGTAGGTATGAGCAGGTTTAACCATCAACATATCAGCGCCTTCAGCAATATCAAGAGCACACTCACGAAGGGCTTCAGCGGCATTTCCATAATCCATTTGATAGGTCTTCCGGTCTCCGTATTGAGGTGTTCCTTCTGCAGCTTGCCTAAATGGACCATACATTGATGAGGCATATTTAGCGGAATAACTGAGAATAGGAAGGTGCTGAAAGCCTGCTGCATCCAGGCCTTCACGAATACGGATGACCATGCCATCCATATTGGCGCTAGGGGCTATGATATCTGCTCCAGCTTTGGCATGGCTCACCGCTGATCGAACTAATAAATCCAAGCTTTTATCATTATCAACATAAATTTCGGTATTGCTTTTTTCTGAATCAATGATACCGCAGTGGCCATGGTCGGTGTACTCACAACAACACACATCCGTGATGACTAATAGGTCAGGTGCTATTTTTTTTATAATGGGTAAAGCCATTTGGATAATGCCTTTATCTGAATAACCTTCTGATCCACAGGCATCTTTATTCAGGGGAATCCCAAATAAAATAATATACTTAATCCCTAAATCACAAATGCTTTTAATTTCTTCTTCTAATTGATCGATGCTCAGCTGAAAATGTCCTGGCATGGAGGCGATAGGGTGCTTGATTCCTTTTCCGTGTTTGATAAATAAAGGTAATACCAGTTTATTGATATTAAGGCTGGTTTCTTGGACTAAGGATCGGAGGCTGGCATTGCCTCTTAAGCGTCTCAATCGTGTGTTAGGGAAAAGACCCGTAGTCTGCATTTATTTCTCCTTAGCGCTTGGATTTTTTAATCACAAAGAGCCATATGATTAGAAGCCAGAGTATTGTATAACAACCAGCATAGAATAAGGATGCATTCTCTAAAGAAGCCCAACCAAATAGGTGTTCTGTAATGAATACGCGTAGATTACTAGTCTTACCGGTTGGTCCTGGAATAGAAATTGCAGCCTGAATTTTTAAAAAAATCACATGCAATACATAGGCTAGCATGGCATTCAGTCCAAAAATCTCAAAAGGCCTGGACCATTTTTTTAATGATTTTACCTCAATAAGCCAATAACAAAGGGCAAGGATGAGGACTGAAAACCCACCAGCAAATAATACATAAGAACTCGTCCAGAGTGCTTTATTAATAGGAAACCACAAGCCCCAAAGCCAACCGGCTACAACTGCAAAAAAACCGGCTAGGGTTAAATGCATGACTTTTTTATTCTGAGAATGGGATGAATTAAGCCATGCGCCGGTTAAATTGCCTAGTAATGCGGTTGAAATAGCAGGGAGCGTGCTCAATAAGCCTTCTGGATCAAATACTTTTCCATATAAATGGGCTGATGAAAAGAGATGACGGTCAATAAACGCTGCATAATTTCCTTTAGGACTTAAATCATAGACCCCAGATAGTCTTGTCATGAGGAGCCAATAACCTATCATTAATCCCAACATGATTAAGGCTTGGGTGGATATTCGTGTGGTTAGAAATAAGGTGGCCGCAATAAAATAGCAAATCGCAATTCGCTGTAATACACCAAAAACACGAAGTGTGCCAAAATCGAAATGATGGGGGAAAGCATTTAAGAATAGCCCCACTGAAAATAAAACCACGGTACGGATTAGAATTTTAGGGAAAAGTTGTTGGAATGATAGATGTTTTTCTTGAGCTTTACTTAAGCTGATTGCCAAGGACACCCCAACAATAAAGATAAATGATGGAAACACCAAATCAGCCAAGGTAAACCCATTCCAAACTGAATGTTCAAGCCATACATAAGCGGTGTGATTCCCAGGGCTATTGACCAAGATCATCAATGCGACAATAATTCCCCTAAATACATCGAGAGAAATGAGCCTGGTGTGAAAATGCGTGGTCATTGATTTAATCCTAGAAACTTTTAATATTGGATTATATACCTATAAAACCTGTGTTAGAATCCTATAACCCTTATTTACGCTGCCCTCTGAATGCTTGAAAGTGATCGTTTAACTAGTATGCAATCTATTGAGTCTGAGGATGTGTTCGACAGAGCCATACGTCCATTGAGTCTTGATGAATATATTGGTCAAGATGAAGTGTGCTTGCAAATGCGAATTTTTATTGATGCAGCGATTAAACGTCAAGATGCCCTAGATCATGTACTGATTTTTGGGCCACCTGGTCTTGGGAAAACAACGCTTGCGAATATCATTGCGCATGAAATGGGTGTTAATTTGCGCCAAACTTCAGGACCTGTGCTTGAGCGGGCAGGCGATATTGCGGCAATCCTTACTAATCTTCAAAAAAATGATGTCTTGTTTATTGATGAAATTCATCGCTTAAGTCCTGTTATCGAGGAGATTTTATATCCCGCGATGGAGGATTACAAACTAGATATCCTGATTGGGGAGGGGCCTGCGGCGCGATCTATTAAATTGGAGTTACCCCCCTTTACTTTGGTGGGCGCAACAACCCGTGCAGGTTCCTTAACTTCTCCATTACGTGATCGCTTCGGCATTGTGCAACGATTAGAGTTTTATTCAGTAGAGGCCTTAACGTGCATTGTAACGCGATCAGCGAAATTATTGCAGGTCCCAACAGACAGTCAAGGGGCGCATGAAATTGCAATGCGCGCTCGAGGAACACCTCGCATTGCCAATAGGCTGTTACGGCGCGTACGCGATTATGCTGAAGTGAAAGGGCAGGGCGTTATCACGCATGATATCGCCCGCTTAGCCCTTGATATGCTGCGTGTTGATCAACATGGTTTTGATATTATGGATAGAAAATTGTTGCTTGCCATTCTTGAGCGTTTTGATGGTGGCCCGGTTGGCATAGAAAGTATTGCGGCAGCGATTGGTGAAGAAAAAGGGACCATTGAAGATGTCATTGAACCTTTTTTAATTCAGCAGGGTTTTTTAATGAGGACCTCCAGAGGGCGGATTGCGACTCCCTTGGCTTATCAACATTTTGGTATGGTTTCGGAACATCATGATTAGAAATTTAGACAAGAATAAGAGGGTATAATATGGTTAATCACATGAGTATTTTAAGTTATTTCTTCCAAGCCGGCATGGTTGTTAAATTGGTCATGCTCATTTTGTTGTTTGCATCCATTGCATCATGGACGCTTATTTTACAGAGAGCCTGGTATTTTAAATTAAAAAAACAAGCATATGATGCATTTAATTTGCGGTTTTGGGCCAGTACAGATTTAAGCAAACTGTATGCAGACATTGACAGTAATCAGTCTGAAAAAGAAGGGATTGCCGCTATTTTTCATGCGGGGTTTAAAGAATTTATGCGGGTTCGTCAACAAGGCAACATTGATTTGCTCCCCATTCAGCGCGTGATGCAAATTAGTCAAGCCAAAGAAGCAGAATGTTTAGAGCAGCATCTGCCCTTATTTGCGTCTGTAGGTTCTATCGCGCCCTATGTTGGCTTATTTGGTACAGTACTTGGGATCATGACCACCCTTCAAGCCTTGGGTCAGGCACAGCAAGCCACAATTGCCATGGTGGCCCCTGGTATCTCTGAAGCGTTGGTCGCTACTGCCTTGGGTCTTTTTACAGCGATTCCCGCCGTTATTGCCTATAACCGATACACAACGCGTGCGAATGCGCTGTTGAATCGTTATGATTTGTTTCAAGAAGAGTTGGTTGCCTTGATTTCGCAACAAACGAGTGTTCCAGTAAGGGGATGATGCATGCTCAATAACAAAAAACGCCGCACCAGTCCCATGTCTGAAATTAATGTGGTTCCCTACATTGATGTGATGTTGGTGTTACTCGTCATTTTTATGATAACAGCCCCTATATTAACCCAAGGCGTTACGGTGGATTTGCCAAAAACGGCCAGTGCAACCCTTAAAGCGGCTGATAGAGAGCCTATTATTGTATCTGTTAATCGAGAGGGGGAGTTTTTTTTAAATCTACACACCCTCCCCAATGCTCCGATTGATCCTCAAACCTTGATGGTCCGTGTTGCAGCGGAACTTGAGTTGGCACGGCAATCGAAACAGGTATTGAATGTTTTAGTGAAAGGGGATCAAGGTGTTTCCTATGGTCGGGTGATGTCGGCCATGAATCTGTTAAAACAGGCGGGCGCTGAGCAGGTGGGTTTGCTGACGGATTCCTCTGATGTTAAAGGAGAGAATCAAGCATGATTGCCCGCTTAAGTTATAGAAATGCATTTATTGCCGCAGTGTCCTTGCATGTATTGATCGCTGTTTTTTTATTGATAGAATCAATAACTGCGCGGCCTGTATTGGTACAAGCTACAAAAACCGAATCCAGCGCATCACAGCCGATTGCTACTTTGCATCAGGAAGAGGTGATTAAGGCCGTTAGTGTGAATAGTGCTGAGGTGATGAACACGGTAAATCGATTAAAAAATGAGCAGGCGCACCAACGACAAGTGGAAGATAATCGGCAACGCATGTTAACACAACAGGCACAAGCTGCCCGTCAGAACCGTATTCAAGAGCAGCAACATTTAGAAAAATTAAAAAATGAAGCCGCTCAATTGGCCATTCTGCGCGAGAAGAAAATGGCCGAAGAGCAACGTCGTTTAAAACAATTAACAATACAGAAAGAAGCGGAAGAGAAAAATCTTGCAGAAATGAAAAGCCAGCAAAAAAAGCTGCAAGAGCAACAGGAACAAGAAGCCAAAAAACTGGCTGAGTTAAATAAGAAAAAAGCATTGGAGCTGGCGCGTGCAATGGAGGCGAGTGCTTTAAAAGCGAAAGAAGCCTTAGAACAAAAACAGCAAGCAGCTAACTTACAACAGGCGGCCTTAACTGCAGAAAATAATGCACGGATGGCAGGTGAGGTTGATAAATACAAGGCATTAATCATCGATGCAATTAGTCGACAATGGATTTTGCCAGAGAATGTAAATGGTCAATTATCCAGTCAGTTTCGGATCCGATTGGCGCCCAATGGCGCGGTTCTTGATGTGAACCTGACGCGCAGCAGTGGGGATGCTATTTTAGACCGATCGGCACAATCAGCCATTTATAAGGCATCGCCATTGCCAGTGCCGAGCGACCCGTCTATATTCAATGTATTTCGTGATATTAGTTTAACGGTACGACCAGAAAATGCCAGGGGGTAATTTGTGATGAATCGTTTTTTTTCCATCTGCTTGTTTTGTTTTACGGGAGCAGCATTTGCCGTGGACTTGGAATTAACACAAGGAATCAATTCGGCATTGCCCATTGCGATTAATGTGTTTAATGGCCCACCATCAGCCGAACAATTGACCAGCATTATTCAGGGTGACTTGCGCATGTCAGGCCAGTTTAAATTGATTTCCCCACCAACCCAAGGTCAGCCAGACATTAACTTATGGCGTCAAGCAGGTGCTGACAGCGTTTTATCAGGTCAGGTTCAACAGACAGGGGGTAATCATTATCATGTGAATATTCAGTTGGCTGATGCAGCCGCTCATGGTCGATTGTTACTGGCCAAAGACTATCAAATTAATGGGAATGAATTAAATGCTTTGGCGCATCATATCAGCGATGAGGTGTATCAGAAACTAACCGGCGAACGAGGTATTTTTTCAACACGAATCGCTTATATTTTGGTTCAGCGTGGTGATAGAACACGGTATTCATTAGAGGTTGCTGACGTCGATGGCAGTAATCCACGCAGTTTATTGGTGTCTCCTGAGCCCATTATGTCACCCACTTGGTCACCTGATGGACTGCATATTGCCTATGTTTCTTTTGAAAAAAAGCGGGCTCAAATATTCACTGTTTCAGTGGAAACAGGTCAACGTCGACTCATCACAGATTTTGCAGGCATTAATGGTGCCCCCTCATGGTCACCCGATGGTCGACAACTGGCTGTTGTTTTATCCAAAGGGGGTAACCCCAAAATTTACACCATTGATATGGCTTCGGGTCGTTTAACTCAGGTCACTTTTGGTGATGCCATTGATACAGAGCCCCGTTATTCACCGGATGGCCGTTCTTTATTGTTCACATCAGGACGAGGTGGATCACCACAAATCTATCGCTTATCTTTTGCAAATGGCGCCATTAGTCGAGTAACCTACGATGGAAACTATAATGCTCGGGCATCGTATACGTATAATCAAAAATTCATTGTGATGCTGCACCGTGAAGACAGGCAGTTTAATATCGGTGTACAGGATGTGGGTAGTGGTCGGATTACCCCTTTAACGTCCTCACAATTGGATGAATCGCCCTCAGTATCGCCTAACGGTCGGTTAGTGCTTTATGCAACCCATTACCAAGACAAAGGTGTTTTGTCGATGGTCACCATTGATGGACGTGTAAAAATACGATTACCCTCAAGGGCGGGCGATGTACAAGAGCCAGCATGGTCTCCTTATTTGGGTTGATGAATGGACCCCGGGCGTGGTGCGAGAGGTCCAGTATCGATCTGTTTTGCTGTTTAATCATGCGAATAAAATAATATCGACTTAATCTGATCCGGTTGATTCCATCCTTGGGTGCTTGGTTGAATCCAATCGCTCCTCTCCGGGGCGTTTTTTATGAAAAAATGTAGGTAATTCTGGTTTCCTGAAGTCAACGCTATCCGACAAAAAACCTGTGAGCATTTTAAAACTCTTTTTTTCATGAATATCCAACTTTTCGAGTACTTCCAACATAAAACCGTGAGGGTAGCTTTTGCTAATTTGTTTTAGTACCACTGAAATTAGTGTTACATTTTGTTTCTCTTTTAAGAAGAATTCATATTGTTTTACAAAGGATGCAACATCATTCACCAGTAGAGGAAAATTCTGGTTGGATTGTATGGCATCTAATAAGGCATAAATTAATACCATATTATCCCCTTCAACATAACAAGGGTGTTTTTCTAGGAATGGTAAAGCGGTCTCCATTAATACTTTGGTTTCAAGAATAGACGTATTTAACTCAGATAGTGTCGTGGGAGCCTCACCCCAATAAGAAAGTAAATTATAGAGCCAGGGATTTTCTACAAGTATTTCCTCTAAACTATTTGCGATTGATTCCACACAAAAAGTAACATCCTTGAACTTGTTTTCTTTGTGACAGGTCAATGAATGCCACAATGATTCTATTGAGAGCAACTCTGGTTTGGCACCTTTATAGCGATCATATTTAGTGGCATTCATCAACTGCACCTTGATCGCATCGTCTAGCGTTTCCATATACTCATAAAATTCTACAACGGCTTGATTCGCAGCAGCACCTGAATTATCCGCCTTACGCGTTTTTTTTTCTCCCCCATCACGTAGGCCCTGGATTAAGCGAGTTAACGCAGCGCCGACCGTATCACCGGATATTTTAAAGTCCACTCGTGCTTTTAAGGCATCATAATAGGTATTTACTGTTGGATGCCTAGACAGAAGACGGTTTTGTTCACTTGGACTTAATATTTTTATTTTATTCAATACCAAGGAGTTATGTTTTAAAATACCATCCTCTTGTGAACAGTCCAACACATCCGGAAGGTGAATGATACGGGTATTGCAATCACTTAAGACCAGATCATGCAAGAGCAGGTCGTTATCGATATAAGGTGAAGTTGTATAGTCTTGAGATTTTACCAGAAAAAGGGTTGGCATCAAGAACCCTAAATATGAATCGTTTAATATGATTCCCAGTCCTCGGGCGATGCTAATACACGCTTGATTAGCAGGATTAGTAAAATCATGAAGATACTGAATGTTCGTGTTGATAAGAACCTTCTCCCACCGTGCTTTTAAAAAAAGGATAAGATCATTTTCGACTGTCATCGTGGGTCTTCGTAAATGGCCCTCCAAACAAAATAGAGTAAAACGAGCTTCTAAATGATGTAACCAAGATGTTGGTGCAAAGCCATCCATTTGCATTTTAGCCGATGAAACCGCGTTCAAAAATTGCTCAATCTGTTTCTGGGTTAACATATAAAAATCCTCATGATATTTTAAGGGTTGATAAATGATTTGTTAATGCTAAATCTAGTTGAGTCAACAAGTTAGCTAATCGACAACCTGCTAGCGCTATACGATGTGCTATTATCGTTTGAGTATTTTGTTGATAGTTTGAATCGATTGGAAATTTATATGCATGATTGACGGCCAATTGATGGGATTCTTCCGCCCAAAGGCGCGCATTAAATCTTAAATCTTCTTTCGAACAGGGCCATTTTTTCTCTAGTATTTGAGCCATTTCTCTAGTGTCTGAAGCATTCAGTCGTTTTTTTGTTTTTAATAGCCCAGCGCCTCTATCCCAATAGGCATGTAAATTTTTAGCAACAGGATTGCCAGTTAAGGGCACTAGGTTGCCCCCTTGATCACCCCGCTGAAAATGGGCTGATACTTTTGTTGCCGCATGAAGCGGCTGATGAATATCACCCACAACGTGGAGTAGAATACGCAAAGCAATGCCTTTATCAAAATCTGTCGCATATTTATTTAGCAACACATTGTTTGCATTGTCAATCGCCCATACCGCATTAATTTGTTGCGGTATAGGCAATGGGCTTCCATCCTCTGAAAAAGGAATATCAATATAATGCATGGGCGCATACCAACCAATCCCTTGATATCGCAACATATCAAGCCAGACCGCCGAATCCACCAATGTTTGGGGTTTATATATTTTATCAAGTGCGAGCTGATAGCGATTCAACACTTGTCTTGTGTGTGGTGTTATTTCATCATAAGCGATTTGTGCGATAAGCCGATGGCCCAATGCATTCCATGGAAAAATAGGGGGAGAAAAAAAAATACAAAAAGATAACAGCCAATGTCTCAAGTTGCTTGTCCTCCGTAGTCATTATCAAAACCTTTTTGTTAGAAGGTGATGATATCACAGGCATTCAACTCTGCCATAGTAGAGATCTCATCTGGCAGCGATTTTCGGCGAATGAAAAAGAGCATACTGGGAAGGCTCTTTGGAGGATCGTTTACATTATTTTTCGCACAATTTTTTATGGGCGCTCTTTGCCCATATATGGACCCCGTTTCAACGATTTAATTATTGGCACGCTGAAAAGGATAGATAGCGCCTAATCCCAGCATAACCGTGAGCGCATCCAAGGCTGAAAAGCATTCATCCATTAGCTGTGGATCAGCCAAATCATCTAGATGTAATGCTGAGCGATAATATTGATCAACCCAAGTATCTAATTGATCTAAAAGTTGATTATTGACCAAAATACCTGGGGCCATTGCCGCGAGTTCCTCTTCATTAAGCGGCACACGCAACCGAAGGCATGCGGGACCTCCACCATTCTTCATACTTTGTTTGAGATCTAAAAAATGAACTTCTGTGATGGGATTTGTAGGGTCGGCAATTAGTTCATCAATGTAGGCTTTGATTGACGGATGTGTTTCACATTCACTGGGGGCAATTAATGCCATTTTTTTATGCTGTGATGAATGGGGTAAGCTAATCAATTGAGAATTAAATAAATAACTTTGCACTGCCTCTTTCACAGGGATAATGCCTCGTTTGACCTCGATAATCTGTATTGGAAATGAGGATTTATCAGATAATTCCGCTAATACATCCGCTTGATTTAGAAAAGCATCTTCGTGAAGAAGTAATAATGACTCATTTCCCACAGCGATAACGTCATTATGAAATACCCCTTCATCAATCACAGCTGGATTTTGAGCTGCAAAGATGACTTGTTCGGGGCGTAATAAGTGACGCCGTGCAATAACCTGTGAGGCTTCTAAGCTTTGTCGGGCGGGGAATCGGGTGGGTGTTGGTGCGGGATTATTTGGGGGTAAGGCCTGTTTGCCATAAACAAATAAATGAATGCCTGTCTCGCTATGGTGTTGAGCAAAGCGCGTATGATTGGCCGCCCCCTCATCACTGGTGGTTATAGATGAAGGCAAGGGTTGATGATGGTGAAAATAATCTGGATCGGCAAATAATGTCTTGAAGAGTTGTGCTGAAAAAGCAGCTTCTTGCTGGCGATGCAAATTATTGATGAGATTGGCTGGTGTAAAATGAACACGTTTGTCATCGGTATCTAGACTGGGTGTGACGGTTGCCGCATTGGCAGCCCACATACTTGATGCGGAATAACAGGCACTCAGTATCAGGGGGGCTTCACGTTTTACTTTGTTGAGTTGCATCACCGGTGTGCCAGTAAATCCAAGTTGGTGCAATAACTGAAGATTGGGACGTTGATGGGGTGGCAGTAGGGCTTGTTTTAATCCCAGTTGATGCAATAGCCTCATTTTTGCGATCCCTTGATGCGCTGCAGCCCTAGGGTTGGATAGTTGTCTTGCATTGGATAGGGATGCAATATTTCCAACGGAGAGACCTGCATAATGATGGCTGGGCCCTACCAATCCATCCATATTTAATTCATATACGGTCATGATGTTTCCTTAAGGAAGCTAGAAAATCCCAGGCACAGGCTGCTCAGGCAAGGTTAATTCAGCTTGCTCTAAACTGGCAATCGGGTAGGCACAATAATCTGCAGCAAAGTAGGCGCTAGGGCGATGATTGCCACTTTTGCCTATTCCACCAAAAGGAAGGTTACCGGCAGCGCCCGTGGTGGGTCTATTCCAGTTGATTAAGCCCGCGCGAATCGTTTGATAAAATTGATGGTAATGTGCTTCGCTATCACTCATCAACCCCGCAGCCAAACCATAGCGGGTTTTATTGGCGAGCATCAGTGCATCATCAAAATGGGTGTAGCGATAAATTTGTGCCAGCGGTGCGAAAATTTCTTCATCGGCTGGATTATCAACCCCAGTCATGTCAATGAGTCCGGGTGACAGCAGTCCTGAGTTTGCTTTAAGCAGTGACATCATCAGGATGTCTTTACCCCCGGCTTTGATGAGAGAGGCTTGATGTTTCAAATGCGATAAGGCATGTGCATGACTAATCACAGGGCCTGTAAAGGGTTCTGGGGTGTCCGTATAAGGACCCACCTTTAATGATTTAGTGGCATTCACCAATTGTGAAAGAAACTCATCTCCCAGGGCATTATCGGGAATCAGTATGCGTCTTGCACAGGTACAGCGTTGTCCTGCTGTGATAAAGGCTGAGAGTAGGGTATGGTAAACTGCGGCAGGAATATTTTTGATGGTATCAATGATCAATGGGTTATTGCCCCCCATTTCTAGGGCAAGCATTACCTCAGGTCGATCACTGAATAGTTGATTTATTTTTAGACCGGTTTGATAACTTCCCGTAAAATAGACACCTTGGAGATCCTGATTTAGCAATATTTTTCCAGTGCTTGCATCCCCTTGAATACAATTAATTACACCCTTAGGCAAGCCACTCTCATCCCAACATTGGATAATCAATTCGGCCACCCCAGGTGTTAGCTCACTGGGTTTATACACCACCGTATTACCCGCAAGGAGTGCTGGCACAATATGTCCATTGCTTAAATGGGCAGGAAAATTAAAAGGGCCAATCACTGCAACAACACCCAGCGGTTTATAACGAAGCATACCTTGGGCTTCAGGGTTTGGTTTATGGTGCATTCCTGTTCGTTCTTCATAAGCCTGTAAAGATAACTTGATTTTAGATATCACAGCACTGACCTCCGTTGCTGCTTCCCACAACGGTTTTCCTGCCTCTTCTGCAATGGAATAGATTAAGGCTTGACGTCTTTTTTCCACTTGTTTTGCAAAATTTTGAAGGTGTGTGCCTCTGGCCGTGAGGCTCAAACAAGACCAGCTATCAAAAGCACGATGGGCTGCATCCATCGCTTTAGCCACATCAATTCCTGTCGCATGTGTGCCGCGCCATATCAGCGTGCCATCTGCGGGATTGATTGAGGTCAATGGGGCACCATGTCCCTTCACCCATTGTCCGTCAATATAGTGCTGTTTCATGCGGGATCCTTTGATTATGGATTATAACGGTGAAATCCGAAGTGAGTCGCCTGCTTGCACTTGTAATACCGCGGCTGTTTCATGCGTTAGTGTGCAAGAGGATTCTTCCTGATTGAAAATGACTTGCCCCACCGTGGCACGAAAATCTAGTGTTGTATTCGCAATGATAAACCTTTTGCTGGCAACTTTATCAAGACTATTTTTAAAGTTAAAGACTTTGCTCTCGGCTGCCGTCTTAATTTGATCGCGTGACGCTTCAATCGTCGGGCCACCATCAAAGATATCGACATAGTTGTTATAATGAAATCCTTCATGGAATAAAATTCGCATGGCAGGCATGGTCGATGGATGGGGGATTCCAATCACATCTTGGGCGCTTTGATCTAATAAATTGACATAAATAGGATGTCTGGGCATTAAATCAGCAATGAATTGTTTGTCAGTGGACAAGGTGAGCCGATCTGCTTCAAGAAATGACATTTTAAAAAAATGAGCACCGATTGCATTCCAGAAGGGGGAGTGGCCCTCCTCACTCGCATTTCCTCGCATTTCTGCAATGATTTGTTTAGAAAATCGTTTAGGGAACGTGGCAATGAATAAAAAACGAGCCCTGGATAAAAGGAGCCCAAAACTGTGCTTTCGATAGTTTGGATCTAGAAAAAGGGTGCAGATTTCACTAACCCCTTGATGATCATTCACGAGATTTAATACTTCATAATCCGTTCGAATATCAAGGGCATGACACATTCGCGTGAGCTTTGAGAGTTTGTAAGAATAAAAGGGGGCATCAAACCCAATACTTGCTTCGATGGCTGATGTGCCGACGACTTTTCGACTATCGGTGTCTTCAAGTACAAATAAATAATATTCAGGGCCCCTGGATTTTAATGCTTTGTTAAAGGATGTATTTGACCAAGCCAGTCGTTTAGTTAGCAAATCAATATGATTAGGCAATGTGGTGATGCCTAACACGCCCCTTTGATTAGCTAACTGGTGTATGTCAGTCAAATCATCCATGAGCGCCCTACGGAATACTATCATTGTCCTCAATCCTTAAGCTTTTTCGGCTAAATCCATGAGTAGGAGTGCGCTTAGCGCCGCGCGCTCAACTAAGCTATCAAGACATATAAATTCATTGTCGCTATGAATATCACCGCCACGAACCCCCAGCGTGTCGAGTACTGGTAGTCCAAAGGCCGCAAGGTTATTCCCATCACAGCAACCCCCACTGTCCTTCCAATCAATGGATAATCCCAGTAATTCTCCAAGGTGTTGTAGGCGAAAAAATAGGCTTTCTAATGCCGAGTTAACTTGTTTTACGGGTCGACCAAAGTGGCCATCTATGTGCAATGAACAACCTTCACGTTGATTGTTGTTAATAATATCATCAATTTTTTGTCGTACCCATTGTTCATCTTCAGGATGACTAATTCGTATATCCAGTTTTGCTACGGCTTTATCAGGCACGACATTCAAAGCATCCCCGCCTGCAATCTTCCCCACATTGATGGTAATGCCATCACGAAGACCATTGAGCGCATGGATGGCTGTTATGGTGTCAGCAAGATAACAAATGGCATTTCGACCCTCATTAAATGCCCGACCGGCATGAGCGGCTCTACCTGAGGCAATCAAAGTTAATTTGCCACTGCCTTTGCGATTTTTTGCCAGGGTACCACCGGCAGTCAGGGTGGGCTCATAGACCAAGGCCGCTTCATAGTTTCTGGCAATAGATTCTAAAAATACACTGGAAGCGGGTGAGCCGATTTCCTCATCTGCATTGATGACCACATCCCAGCCAATGTTTGCTGCATGAGGCGATGCCTCAAAGGCAATTAAGGCATGCAACATGACAATGAGACCACCTTTCATGTCAGCGACACCAGGGCCATTCATGCAGTTTGCATTGATACGTTTTAATGTTTGAAAGGAATGGGTCAGGCCATACACGGTGTCCATGTGCCCGCTTAGAAGAATACGTCGTTGAAGTTCAGGGCGTTTTTGTATGAATAATAGATCCCCACAGGGTTGAAGGGTGGTTTCACCACGCATGGTGATCATTGAAACAGGGGGTAGGCGATGGGTTTCAATGTGATCTGCCAGTGGGGCGTAGGCGGTTTTTAAGACAGCGCACATAGACGCTAGCCCTGATAAATTATCAGATCCTGAATTAATCTGACAAAAATGGTGTAATTGCGTCATCATCATCGATTCATTGGCGCGCAAACAAGACAGTAATTTTGTGATTGAGGGGTCCATTTTTCTCTCTGCTCTGCATACAGTATATAATGGCATTTTTTTACGGAGCATGCATGCAAAATCTCATCCAAACAGTGCATCCAGAATGGCAGGCTATTCTTAAGTGCTCGCTTAAAACCATGGACTCAACCTATCTTGACGCACTAAAAAATAATCCAGGATGGTTGCCAGGGCTTCAATGCTTATTTGCAGCATTTAATATGCCACTATCTGCAACGCATTATATTCTTCTCGGGGAGTCGCCGTATCCAAGGCAAGCCTCGGCCAATGGGTATGCTTTTTGGGATAACTCGGTTGGTTCTTTATGGAGGGAGACAGGTCTTTCTAAATCCGTGAACAAGGCCACTTCATTGCGAAATTTAATCAAAATGTTTTTATTTGCTCGTGGTGATCTGATAGATGATTTTTCACAAGCAGCGATTGCCAGATTGGATAAATCGCAGTATCTTCAGACGGCTTCGGAATTATTTTCAGCCTTTATGTCTGAAGGTTTTTTGTTATTGAATGCATCCTTGGTTTATCGTGAGGGGCAGGTCCCTTATCATGCCCGCCAATGGCAACCTTTTATTCAGGCATTGCTCCATCAATTGGCGGAGGAAAATCCCTCATTAAGGCTAGTGTTATTGGGGAACATTGCACAAAAGATCGCGAGCACCGATCTTTTAACGGGTCTTTACGCGGTGCATCCTTATAATATAAGCTTCATTACGGATCCCAAGGTAGTGAATTTTTTTAAACCCATGGACTTATTAGGCCAATATGACAAAAAAAACAACAATTGATGCGCTGGAAGTGGCTAAATTTGCCCAACAGGCCACGCAATGGTGGAATACTGAAGGGCCTTTAAAAACCCTTCACGATATCAATCCAGTGCGTATCAAATTTATTCGGCAATTTAGTCAATTGACTCAACAGTCTGTTTTAGACGTAGGCTGTGGTGGTGGGATTTTGGCTGAGGGCTTGGCTAGGGAAGGTGCGATTGTTACGGGACTTGATGTTGAGCCCGAGGCAATCAATGCGGCAATGGCACATGCCAGTGCCGAGGGATTAAAAATAACCTATGTTTGTAAACCGTTGGAAGACTATAAAAAGGGTTCATTTGATTTGGTGACTTGTATGGAGATGTTAGAGCACGTCACTGATCCTCAGTTGGTGATTAACCACTGTGCGCGCATGCTTAACGTAGGTGGGTATTTATTTTTATCAACGATCAATCGAACAATGAAAGCCTATGCTACTGCGATTATTGCTGCAGAATACTTATTCGGCTTATTGCCGCGTCAAACCCATGATTATGATAAATTGATTAAAGTCAGCGAATTGTCGGCCATGACAAGGGCTGCAGGGTTTGAAACCGTCGGCATGTCAGGTTTGTCCTATAATCCCTTCACACGAGTAGCCTCGCTTCAACCGGGCATTGATGTAAATTATCTACTGGTTTGTCGGAAACTTTAGGGACTGATTAAGTTGTTGAGCACCTCTCCCGCTTACGGGTAATGATGGGGTTATACTGCGCCCGATTCTTATTTTTTTACAATTCCTTGGGCTGTTTTTTTTCTATATACCGTTGTTGATACCGAAGGTGGGCATACTTGGCCTGTTCATCACTCACAACATCGACTTCATTTCCAAATAAATCGACCCGAGCGGTATTTGATTTTTGGCAACTTAAGTAGGCAGGTGAGGAGCTATAGTAATTTAAGGCTTCACGTAAGATTTTTTTACTAAAGGGGGGCGAATCAAGCCGTTCATAAAAATCAATAATGTCATCAAAAATGCCTATTTTAAGCGGTTTAACTTGAGATGTTTTTTTAAAAAAAGCGGCAGGAAAATGTTCTGCAAGCCAATCGAGGGTGTTTAATTTATCTTTTTTTGCAGTGTCTTGTGCTTGTTTCATATTCATACACCTACGAGTCTTTAAATTTTGTAGTAAGTTATCATAACTTAGGCAGATTTTGCAACGGGTAGTTCAACTGGAGACATGGTCGTATTAAAATTCGTAAATGTAGGCAGCGCCATTAGTCCTTGGGGCAGGGGCTGGCACTTGTTGGGTAATCACGTCATTTTATTGAGAAACCCACAGGCTAACCAGCAGTTCTTGGGAAATTTACCGATTAATTGGACGCATCGAATGCCTAGAAGACTGTTCGAGCGTTTTGTCAGCCGCTTTTGGTGCTGGACTATTGGGATGGTGATGCTGTAAAAAAGCACTGACCAATGGGTTTAATGCCAACAAATTTTTCATTGTTTCAGGCGGAATAGGTGCGCCTGGCCTCAGGGCCTTTAATTGTTCGTATAGTGTATCGCCAGGCTTGACATTGGCTAGGTTTGATTTTAACCAAGCAATGGACCTTGCTGTTGGATTTTCACGCATAAGAATTAAAATTTGTTTGTAATTATCACTCATCCATTTTGAGTTTGGCGTGGTAGAGGGGATGGGGTGCATTTTCATGGCAGGCGTGGGTTTGGGTTGTTTTACGAGCAATTCATCATTGGTGAGCGTTGCCTGGATCGCTAGCAGTTGATTTTGTAACAACAGCAGTGTTTCCTGCATGACTTCACTAGCCAAAAATAAGGCTTCTTTTTTGGCATGATGTCGTTCTATTTCTTTACCCAAGTAGTGTTGCACGAGGTTTTTTGCACTCATTTTATGTTCAGGTTTGAGTTGTTTAAATTTTTCTTCAGCAGCAGTTTGATCGGCAATGCTCATGTCTTCAAGCGACTGGTTTGAGGGAATAAGGTAATTTTTGTTATCTTTTTTTACAAATTTCAGTGTCGTTGGTAAAATAAACTCAGCATCAGCAAAAGAACTGACTCGTTCGTAGTCTTTATTATATAAAACCTTTGCTTGATTTTTTACGGCCTTGAGGTCTTGTAATGTCGTTACTTGTAAGTTTAGTCCGAAAATAGTCTCACGCAATGCGATAAGATGCGGCATATCAGTTTGGTCTTCAGATTTTAAGGTTTCTTGATGTTGGTTAATTTCTTTAGTTAATTCTTCTATTTTACTTTGAATGGTTTCTGTGGCTGTGTTTTCATTAAACTGGCCATGAATAGCACCAATGAGATCTTGATAGGCAGCATATTTTTTTATGGTCTCTCTATATTGTGCCTGGAGGTCCTGAAGCTGCTCTCCCAGGATTTTAGCTTCAAGGAGTTTAAGAAGGAGTGCTTTTTCAATTTCAGTGGACTCCGCCTTATAGGTGTCACGGTCATTTTGATCAGGTTCTAATGTTTGTAATGCAGCCACAGCTTCTTCCTCTGCGATGGCTTTTTGCTTATCTTCATGTAATTTATGTTCACGCTGTTGTGCTGCATTTTCATCTAATACATGATGTGCATGCGCTTTGCGTTTATGCATTAGGCCTAAAAGAAAGAGTGCAAAGAAACATTTTTTCTCAAGCTGTTCTTTTAGTATTTGATGTTGAATGTCGTCTTCTAATGCAGCAATTTCGGCCAACTCATCATTAATGAGTGCAATGGTAAGGAGCCCCTTAGGGGATTTCAAAAATTGAATCACCTGTTGGGCTGTTTTTAATCCTGAGCGTGAAAGCAATTGATTACTTAATTCAACTGAATTTTCAGGGGTGACTTGCTCATTTTTATTGGGATGAAGAAATAACTCTGTATGGGCGAATAACTGCTCTAAACGTTTCCTGTTTAAGATAACAGGCAGGCCTGCTTTGTTGATGAGTGTTAAGCTATTGTTGGCAGCAGTTCTTGGCATGTTTTTACCCCCCAAATGGTGTTGCTAGTATTATACACCATAATTATGATTATTCAACATTCATTATGGTGTATTTTTGTCCTTTTCCTCGCATCATGACCAACAGGTTGAAGCAGGCGCTGTTGGGTTGCCTGCGGGGCCGGTAGTAATTCCCTTAATACCTAGACTATTAAAGGTCAATGATTGGCAACGGCTATCGGCATTGGCTTGTGAAGGGGTAGGGGTTGCCTTTAGCGTATAGGTCGAGTGAGTGAGTTTAGAGAGGCTTAATAAATAAAAGCCTTCTGGGGATGTGGCATGGACTAATACGTCGGTCGATGTGCCTTGGCCAATGGTCGCCGTTTTATAGGTGTTGTTTTTGGTATAATAATTCTCCATTCGGATGGCTAAATCTAGAAGGGCTGTTTGACCATCACTACGATGGGTACGAGTAATGGTATCTCGGTATCCTGGATAGATTATGGCACAAAGAATGCCCGTAATAGAAAGGACTACTAATAACTCAATCAGAGAGAATCCTTTATTAACATTTGGGGGTTGGCTCATAAAATGGTAAGTTTTCAATAAGCACCTCAATCACGGTGTTGCCTGTAATAATAGATATACTGCGCGCAGTATATCTGTTCAAGAGCCCCTCATCCGCCCAACGGGCACCTTCTCCCCGTGTTCGGGGAGAAGGGAATAATGTTGAAGTTATTTAGAAGATTTCTTAGGCTTCTGAATAACTTCAACATTTAAGCACTTAAAACCTGCTGGATCAAACAACAAACCGGCCTTGATCATTTTTTTGCCGATCAAATTTTGTGAATGATATTCTTTTTAGCACGCTTGGATTATCATTTACAATTAAATCACTTGGGCATCAACATGAAAAAAAACATCTTACTGGGCGTTAATATCGATCACATTGCCACATTACGCGAAGCGCGTGGTACGCGTTATCCTGATCCGGTGCAAGCCGCTATTGATGCAGAATGTGGCGGTGCTGATGGCATTACCCTACACATGCGAGAGGATTTGCGTCATATTCAAGCCCGTGATGTTCGTCTTATCAAAGCGATATTGCAAACAAGAATGAACCTTGAATTAGCGATTACTGAAAAGATGCTTGATTTTGCAGAAGAGATACGACCTGAACATGCCTGTCTTGTGCCTGAAAAACGGGAAGAATTAACCACTGAAGGCGGCTTGGATGTGCTTGGTAATTTAAAAACCGTGACAGATGCTGTTAAACGATTGGAAAAAATAGGGAGTGAGGTTTCTTTATTTATTGATCCAGACCTGCGACAAATTGATGCGGCCATTGCAGTGGGGGCGTCTGTTATTGAGCTGCACACAGGGGCTTATGCTGATGCAAGCAATAAAGCCACCCAATTAACTGAGCTTCAGCGGATTCGTGATGCGGCTGAATATGCCCATGGTCTTAATCTGCTGGTGAATGCAGGGCATGGTTTGCACTATCATAATGTTCAATCCATTGCTAGTATTAAGGTATTACATGAATTAAATATAGGACATGCCATTGTGGCCAAAGCCCTGTTTTGTGGCTTAAAAGACGCCGTGAGACAGATGCACCAACTCATGCAAGAAGCGAGAAATTATGTCAATGACTGACGCAATTGTAATTCGCCTAACGGGAGACTCCGGTGATGGCGTGCAACTGGTGGGCGAGCAACTCACCATCACGGCGGCATTAACCGGTCGAGATGTTCGCACACTGCCTGACTTTCCCGCAGAGATTCGCGCTCCAGCGGGCACTGTTGCCGGTGTTTCTGGTTTTCAATTGGCCATGGCTGAGGAGGCGATTTTCACAGCGGGTGAAGCCCTCGATGTTTTAGTCGCTTTAAATCCAGCCGCTTTAAAAAATTCATTACAATTCCTTAATCAAGGCGGACTGCTGATTCTTAATGAAGACAGCATGCAAGCCAAAGACTGGGAAAAAGCGGGGATAAACCCTGATTTACTGGCTGACGCAGCCGAACACTATCAGGTGGTTTCTTTACCCTTGATTACGTATACCCTAAAAGCACTGGAAGGCTTAGGAATACGTCATGCAGAGGCTAAAAAAACCAAGAATTTTTATGTCTTAGGGCTTGTATTATGGCTTTTTGATTTATCCACCGATCATTGTCTGTCTTTTATTACAAAGAAATTTAAAAATAATCCTGCCATGGCTAAAGCCAACACGGAGACATTATTAGCCGGTTACAATTACGCAATGACCCTGGAGTTGACGCGGACGCATTATATGTTGGGACAGGTTAGCCGCTTGCAGGGGGATTATCGACAAATAACAGGGATTGAAGCAATCGGTTTAGCCATTGCAACAATGGCTGTGGCGACAAATAAGCCCCTTTTCGTTGCAGGCTATCCAATAACGCCAGCTTCAGCTATTTTACAAGAATGCGCCAAATTAGGCGACTTTGGCGTGCAGTTACTCCAAGCTGAGGATGAAATTGCAGCCATTTGTGCATGCATTGGAGCAGCTTATGGTGGAGGTTTGGCCTTAACCTGTACATCAGGTCCTGGGCTTGATTTAAAAAGTGAAGGCCTGGGCCTGGCTGTTATGACGGAGCTGCCCCTGGTTTTGCTGGACGTGCAACGGGCAGGCGCCTCCACTGGCCTACCTACAAAAACAGGGCAAAGTGATCTGCGGCAAGCGCTTTATGGTCGACATGGCGAGGCCCCTCTTGCTGTTTTAGCTGCAAAATCACCGTCAGATTGTTTTAATACCCTCATTGAGGCGTTTAGTTTAGCCATTAAATACATGACGCCCGTGATTGTCTTATTAGATGCCTACCTTGCGAATGCTGCAGAGCCTTGGAAAATCCCTGACGTAGAAGACTTGAAAATTCCAGAAATCAAGATCAATCGATTTCCCAAACCCTATCAACGAGATGAGCTGTTAAGTCGCAGTTGGAATATTCCTGGAACTCCAGGGTTTATTCACCAGATTGGTGGCTTAGAAAAGCAAGGTGATGAGGGGCGTGTGAGTTATGATCCTGCAAATCATCAACACATGGTGGAGACACGACGACAAAAAATTGCTGGCATGACGAGAGAGTATGCTGAACTGATCATTGAAGGGGATGAGCATTCAGATATTTTGTTAGTGGGTTGGGGGAGTACTTATGGAAGCCTTAGGGCCGCGCTAATGCAGTGTGCTGCTGAAGGCATCCCTGTGGCATTGCTTCATTTACGGCATTTAAATCCATTGCCTGAGGGCTTGGGAATGCTACTTAAACGGTATCAACAGATCCTGGTTGCTGAGTTAAACAGTGGTCAATTGTGTCAATTATTACGTGCTGATTATTTGGTAGATGCACATGCCTTAAGTCAATGTAACGGTCAACCCTTTACCACCACCACATTGGTGAAGGCCATTAAAGCCCTTGCTCATTTGCCCCTTGCTGAGGTGACCCATGAATAAGACGATTTATAAACGCGCTGATTTTGAGAATGGTACGGAAGTCCGTTGGTGCCCTGGTTGTGGTGATTATGCGATTCTTTCGGCATTGCAACGTATTTTACCTGAGTTAGGCCTTCCACCAGAGCAGCATGTGTTTGTTTCAGGCATTGGATGCGCAGGTCGTCTGCCTTATTACATGAACACCTATGGTTTTCATACCATTCATGGGCGAGCCACGGCGGTTGCAACGGGTTTAAAGGCGATGCGAGATGATTTATGTGTTTGGGTGATCACCGGTGATGGGGATGCATTGAGTATTGGAACCAATCACTTGATTCACTGTTTGCGACGCAATGTGAATGTTAAAATTTTGCTCGTGAATAACCAGGTCTATGGTTTAACCAAAGGGCAATTTTCACCCACCTCACAGAAAGGACAGGTAACAAAAACCTCCCCAATGGGGGTTAGCAATCAACCGGTCAATCCTTTGACCTTGGCCTTGGCTGCTGGCGCTAGTTTTGTGGCGAGAGCCGTTGATAAAGATCCCAATCAGTTGGCTGAGATCATTAAAAAAGCACATGAGCACCAGGGCTGTGCTTTTATAGAAATTTATCAAGATTGTCATATTTTTAACGCAGGCGCCTTTGATGAGTTTACATTAAAAGCCAACCGGGCTGAAAAGACCATCGCATTGCGAGAAGGCCAACCCTTGCAATTTGGTGCAGCAGAGGAGTGGGCCTTGACCTTGGTTGAAGGGCAATTTCAGAAAGTTAATATGACAACAACGGAGCCGTATCATCATGACTCGAGAAATTTCATGGCTGCCATGCACCTCGCACGCCTTGCCTTTCCTGAGTACCCCGTCCCTTTAGGTATTTATTATCAAGAAAGACGAGAACTATTTGATTTATCTGTTAAATGTAATAAAACAACTGCTGATTTGCCCGCATTATATCGAGCCAAAGCCAGTTGGCAACAGGGCTGAGGAAGCAGGTCAAGATCATCATGTAAGCAGGCCGCATGAAGTATCTATCGTTTTCTTCATCCAAATTCATACTTATCTTTCAATGTTTTTCAATCAGAAAAATGCTTACGTAGAACCCCCTGTGTTTAAAAGTAGATCCGAATTTTTTCATTGTATTCCCCCTTTTTTATAGTGCCAAATCAAAAGAAGATGCACCATCCTCTTCTAAATCAGGTATATATTCAGAAGGTGATGCCATGATACGCTCCTTCATTATATCCACCATCATATTCACTATCATATCCAGCATTTTTTTCCCTTTTTCAACGTCTTTTTCATTAGGATAATACTTTCTATAAAACGCTATTGTTTCTTCATTTAATTGCGTTGCTCTTGTTAAGAGACGTTGTTGGTTTTTACCTGGCTTACCCGTCTTAGCATCCATAGGGTATCTTTGAATCTCTTTTTTCAGCATCTGTAATTCGTATGCTCTTTCGTACTGCTTCCTATGATCTACTATTTCCGCGATGGCTTCCCTTCTTATTTTTGGGTACTCCACGCCTTGAAAGGATTTTTCTTTAAGCTGAGAATACCGTCGTTTTATATCCTCCCGTGATCTGAGACTACAAGCTCTAGCTTCTTTAGGTGTGATAACTTTCGTTAATTTATCTAGCGCCTTTATCATTCTTTCTCGTTCTTGAACAATTACAGGATCGCTATCCAATCTATTTATATCTGTTTCCTTACCCAAATGCTCTCTTAAAGCCGCTTCCGTTTCGGCAAATAAAGAAAAATCTCGGGGGGATACTAAGCCGGATTGAAGCTGTGAAATTTGCTCCTTAGATTTAGCTATCGTTCTCTTAACCTCATTATTCTTTCTTTTTTTGTCATCTGGGTCTTGAACTAGGTATTCTTCAAGTGCTGAAATTAATTCTCTCAAAAAGTTGGCAATCGCCTGTGAGTCATTTTGAAACTTTGAAAACATTACTTCTCTTAGAGAATGATCAGCCCTCGATAACATAGCGTATGCTATTGGCAAACCATCAGCGTTAGGGACAAATAATGATGCAGATCCCCCACGATTTAATAAAACAGATAGGCATGCAGCCATTGGTGTTTCATCAGTGTAAGCATCGAAACAATAATGCGCAGCAGACAGATAACGTGTTCCTCTCACCGTGATGGGATGATTAATATCATAATCGCCACATTCAATGACAAAGTTTAAAAATTTATCATCTTTTTTTACCAAGGCATACTCAAGATATTTATCCTCGATTAGATGGTGGAAATTAGGCAAATACCTCAAGCCATCAACATGTCTTGTAATAAGCAACCTATTGTATAGATCGCGTCCTTTTACAGCAGTATCACTGTCTAGCTTTTGTAAAAGCGCTAAGGATGCCAGAGAGGCGAGTGTAGTACTCGAATCTAATCGCAAAAAAAACTCAACTGTTTTTGCCCGAATATCAGCCAGCTCTTCAGCCTGTTCTACTTCATTCTTTTTTTCTGACAGTTTTTTAAAACGTTCAGCTAATTCGTTGATTTCAATGTCTATATAAATAGGTATAACTGTTGGCGCTGTCTGGAAGATGGGGTTGATAGGCTCAGCACCAGTTGGGCTTTGCACATCATCTTCTGATTTCTGAGTCTCAAAAACACGAGTTTGTGTTTCAATGGTGTGTTGATGCTCAAAAGCCTTTTTCAATTTTTCAAGCCTGTTGGCTCGCACAGTATAAATGGATGTCTTATCAGCAAAGGGGATGATCGCTAATGATGCTCGATAGGCAGCATCAAGTTTATTGATATAAGCCTCATAATTTTCCGATACGGTTCTTGATAAATCACAAGCCTGAGCCTCTATTGTTGTGTACGCTGTTTCTAGTATCTGAATGTGACGTTTTATCCCCTCTTTTAATTCTTTAATGATAGGTTGGGTCGTGTCTTTGGCTAATTTGATTAATGCCTTATCGTATTGTTCTGCCGCGTAATGAATATACTCATCTTGATCATTTTTGATTTCGAAAAAAGGTAGTTTTGTGACCTCACCTTTATGATTGAAATAGACATGCAAGCGAAACTGATCTCCATCCACGTCAGTCAATTCAGCCGTGTAATGATATTCATCCCCATGTTCGTAGACACTGATATGGTGATTGATTACGGTGAAGCCCTTAATGACCTCGTCTGGGCATTTTTTCATATCAAGCAGAAAATACCTGATGCCGGACCGGTTGGTTTTTTCCTCACGTCTTAGATTTTCAATGGAATCAATGACCGGTGCTGATGCTCGATCGCTAAGATAATTAAAAAGTGTATTATCAGACATAATTAAACCTACATGATTTTAAATTTCCCATAGTTTATACAAATAAGACAAACGATGCAATCGCCGTGGCAATGTATACTGCGCGCGCAGCATAGAGATAAAGGATTGAAAGTACTGACAGGACATGGGGCTGCAATTGATACCACGAGTGCAGCGGGTAAATTAGTATTCGGTATTTTTGCAGCCTTAGCGGCATTTGAACGTGAAATGATTCGGCATCTGCGCGAGCTAGAGTCTGAATAATAAGCAGGCCGCGTAACCCAGGAATCCTTGACTATAAATCCTGGACGTAGATCTTGGATTACGCGATGTTGCCTCTAATCATTCACGGCCGGAGAAGGCGCCTAACAGATTGAGCAAGCTGATAAACAAATTGTAGATGGATACAAACAAGGAAAGTGTTGCAGAGATATAATTGGTTTCACCACCGTGAATAATTTCGCTGGTTTGAAAGAGGATTAAACCTGATGAAATTAGGACAAACGCCGCTGAAACAGCAAGAGACAAGGCCGGAATTTGGAAGAAAACACTGGCCATCATGGCTAGAAAGGCAACCATCACAGCAACAAACAGGAAGCCCCCCATATAACTGAAGTCTTTTTGGGTTGTTAATACATAAGCAGACAGTGCAAAAAAGATAACACCAGTACCGCCTAGTGCGGTTGCAACCAGTTGTGGACCATTTGAAAAGTGGGCAATGTAAGCACTTAAGATGGGTCCTAGGAAATAGCCCATAAAGCCTGTAAACGCGAAGACACTGACAAGACCCCACGCACTATTTTTAAGCGCATTGGTTAAAAATATCAGACCATAAGCACCCACGAAAAAGATGATTGGATTCAGTGGACGCGTGTGTGTGGAAAACGACATATAAGCCGTAAACGCACTAAAAAGAAAGGTCATGCCCAACAACAGGTAAGTGTTTCGCAACACCTTGTTCGTGGCGATCGCCGACTCTTGTCGGTGACCGAGTACTGAAACGTCATTTCTATTCATGAATAACTCCGTGATGATTTATGTTAAGTATAACACATATGGGGTGCATTTGTCGCGTTTCAAGTCTAACTCGACGGATTTGGATTGACAAGTGGGTTCGATAACAGGGCAAAATCATGTGTGATACAAAATAGATCACACACATTTATCTATTATCCTATTTAATAAAACGTGTAGGGTAATAGGAGCGATAAGCGACATGGTGTGCACGCTGCGCTTTGCACACCCTACATGATATTTTGTGAGCACACATGATTTTGCCCTGGGTTCGATAATAACATGAGATTAATCCACAAACCGTGTAAGCTTGTTTTTTTATACCGGATAAACAGGATGACTAGAGCCGCCGTGTTACAAATGGTTTCTTCAGCCCAAGTAAAAGAAAACCTACAATCACTTGACCAGTTTTGTTTAGATGCGAAAGAAGCAGGGGCTGAGCTGTTGGTTTTACCTGAAAATTTTGCTTTCATGGGAACCGATGATAAGGCTAAACTGCTCATCGCAGAAACCTATGGCGAGGGCGAGATTCAACAAGCAGTGGGGCAACTGGCGAAGCGTTATAAGCTCTGGATGATTGCCGGTACTATCCCTATAAAATGTTCAAAAGATAAAGTCAAAGCAAGCAGTTTTGTTTTTGATGAGAAGGGGAACACTGTCGCGCACTACGATAAAATTCATCTGTTTGATGTCGGGGTATCAACACAAGAAGCTTATCAAGAATCACTGAGCATTGAACGTGGGGATATTGCGGTTGTCGTTGATACGCCGGTAGGTTGCGTTGGGTTAAGCGTTTGTTATGATTTGCGTTTTCCTGAGCTTTATCGTCAATTGGTTTTAAAAGGTGCGGAATTATTCAGTATTCCCTCTGCATTTACAGCAACCACTGGACGTGCTCATTGGGAAATTTTATTGCGCGCACGAGCGATTGAGAATTTGTGTTATGTTTTAGCACCGAACCAAGGTGGTGTGCATGCGAGTGGCCGTCACACTTATGGGCATAGCCTCATCATCGAACCTTGGGGTACTATATTAGCAGAGCAACCAGTAGAGCCTGGTGTTATTGTTGCTGATATTGATTTAGAACACTTGCGAACATTGCGAAGGCAATTTCCATGCAATGATCACCACGTATATTGCGCGCGCAGTATATAATATTTTTTTAATTTTAAAGGTCATATTATGAAGTTAGCACTATCCATTGCCAAGGATCTCCTATTAAAACCCGCTTCTATTGATGAATCAGGTATCGATAAATTAATCCGGTCGATGTTAAGTCGTCATGTCGATGATGCCGATATTTATTTTCAAAGTTGTAGTTATGAATCCTGGTATTTGGAAGATTCTGAGGTAAAAAGTGGAAGCTATTCCATTGACAGAGGGGTGGGTATTCGTGCTGTGAGTGGCGATAAAACAGGGTATGCCTATTGTGATGATATTTTATTACCTGCAATGGAGCGTGCCGCAGAGGCCGCAGGGTCCATCGCATTTAAAGGTTCTCATGCCCTGCCGGCTATAAAAATTGTCAGCGCACCGATTGCGCGATATCAAGGCTTTAATCCCATTGAGGGCATGAGCAAGCAAGACAAAATTTTACTGCTAGAATCCATTGATATCGAAGCAAGGCGCATAGACCCTCGTGTGATCCAAGTCAATGCCTCCTTAAGTGGTTGTTATGAAGTTGTGATGGTAGCCGGCATGCACGGCCAGATGATTGCGGATGTGCGGCCCATGGTGAGTGTCAATGTCAGCGTGATGGTTGAAGACAAGGGGAGGCGGCAATCCGCACGTTCTGGTGGTGGTGGGCGTGTGGGCTATGCCTTTTTTATTGATGAAAATCGAGCTTTAGGTTACGCGCGAGAAGCCGTGCGTGAGGCACTTATTAATCTAGATGCAATGGATGCGCCTGCCGGAATGATGCCCGTGGTTTTAGGTCCAGGTTGGCCTGGTGTGTTACTGCATGAAGCGGTTGGCCATGGCTTAGAGGGTGATTTTAATCGCAAGGGTCTTTCTGCTTTTTCAGGACGTATAGGCCAGCAGGTGGCATCGCCTGGGGTGACGGTCATGGATAATGGAACCTTGGCTGACAGGCGCGGATCGTTGACGATGGATGATGAAGGAACACCCACTCAATGCACAACCCTCATAGAAAATGGGGTACTGGTTAATTACATGCAAGACAAATTAAATGCAAAATTAATGGGCATGAAACCCACGGGCAATTGTCGGCGAGAATCTTATGCGCATGTCCCCATGCCAAGAATGACCAATACCTATATGTTGGCAGGACAGCATGATCCGGCAGAGATTATTCGATCAGTTGAACGGGGTCTCTATGCAGTTAATTTTGGTGGAGGCCAAGTTGATATCACCTCAGGGCAATTTGTGTTTTCGGCAAGTGAGGCTTATCTCATAGAAAATGGCAAAGTCACACGTCCTGTTAAGGGGGCAACGTTGATAGGGAGTGGGCCTGAAGTGATGAAAAAAATCAGCATGATCGGAAACGATTTAGCCTTAGACGGTGGCATCGGTGTTTGTGGTAAAGATGGACAATCGGTGCCCGTGGGCGTGGGTCAGCCGACTTTGAAAATTGATGGATTAACGGTTGGTGGTACAGGTTAGCCAGTCCCCTTTAATTGAATGAGCAAGGCCTGTATTTCATGAATACGGGCCTCATGGCTTGTGCTGTCTAGGGTAAATCGTAAGCGAGCAGGCCCTTCCATTTGATACCGTTTGGCGTGGACTTGGATTAGATTGATCAATATCCTCGCATCGATGGCGGGCTTTTCATTGAATTCAATTTTTCCCTGGTTAGCCCTTGCTGTAATGCGCGTTACCCCTAGTTTTTCTGCGACGAATTTTAATTCAGTAATTAAAATTAAATATTTTACCTGCTGAGGCAAGAGTCCAAAACGATCAATTAATTCAACTTGTAATTCATGCAATTGCTGTTTATCCAAGGCACTTGCAATGCGCTTGTACATGATTAGGCGGGTATGAATATCAACAATATATTGCTCTGGAATAATAGCACTGAGTTGTAAATCAATCTCAGGCCCTGAATACATGGGGGCTGCAAGCTCAGGTATTTTTCCTGCTTTTAAATCACTCACTGCTCTATCAAGCATTTCCATATACAGATTAAAGCCGATGGCTTGCATATTACCACTTTGATCATCGCCCAATAATTCTCCTGCACCACGAATTTCCAGATCGTGGGTGGCCAAGGTGAAGCCTGCACCCAAGGCTTCAAATGAGACAATGGCTTCTAATCGCTTAACGGCATCAGTGCTTAATAATTTTTCATTCGGTGTAAATAAATACGCATAGGCTTGGTGGTGTGATCGACCTACTCGGCCTCGAAGTTGATGCAATTGTGCCAGACCAAATTTGTCAGCTCTGTCGATAATAATGGTATTGGCTGTGGGGATATCAATACCTGTTTCGATAATCGTTGTGCAGACGAGTACGTTGAAGCGATGGTGATAAAAATCCGACATGATTCGCTCTAATTCACGCTCTCTCATTTGGCCATGCGCGATGTGAATTTTAGCTTCAGGCACAAGCGCTTGCAAGGTTTGGGAGACTCGCTCAATTGTTTGCACATTATTGTGTAAAAAAAACACTTGACCGCCCCGGAGAATTTCTCGCAATATCGCCTCTCTTAACAGGGGCTCATTTTGCTCTTGCCAAAAAGTTTTGATGGCTAATCGTTTAGCGGGAGGTGTTGCAATCAATGAAATATCACGAATGCCTGCCATTGCCATATTCAGGGTGCGGGGTATAGGTGTTGCTGTCATGGAAAGAATATCGACATGGGTACGTATTGACTTAATGTGTTCTTTTTGTTTAACACCAAAGCGATGTTCTTCATCGATAATAAGCAGGCCCAAGTCACGAAAGGCAATGTTTTTTTGGAATAATTTGTGTGTACCAATCACGATATCAACGCGGCCATCTTGTAATGATTGAACAACGGTGTCTGATTCTTTTGCACTCCGAAATCGGGATAATAATTCAATGTTCACTGGAAAATCTGCAAAACGGTCACGGAATGTTTCAAAATGTTGCGCTGCTAGCAGGGTGGTGGGGACTAACACACACACTTGTTTGTTATTCTGCACGGCAATAAAGGCCGCTCGCATCGCAACTTCTGTTTTGCCGAATCCCACATCGCCACAAATGAGCCTGTCCATGGGACGGGGTGATTGTAAATCTTTTATGATTTGTAAAATGGCTTGCTGTTGGTCGAAGGTTTCAGTAAAAGGAAAGCCTGTGGCAAACCGTTGGTAATCATTGGAGTGAAACGCATAGACGTGCCCAGGCTTTGCTTCACGTTTTGCATAAATATCTAATAGTTCAATAGCCACATCATGAATTTTTTCAGCGGCTTTTTTCTTTTCTTTTTGCCATTGCTCACTGCCCAAACGATGCAATGGTGCATGTTCTGAATCGGCACCTGTATAGCGGCTGATAAGATTTAATGAGGTAACGGGGACATATATTTTATCTTCAAAGGCATAGGACAACACTAAAAACTCATTAGCAAAGCCTTGGTTTTCGATGCATTGTAGTCCTTGATAGCGGCCTACACCAAATTGTAAATGCACAACAGGTGCCCCGATTTGAAGTTCAGCCAAATCACGAATAATGAGATCAGGGTCAACTGATTTTTGAGCACTGCGGCGAAGTGGTGTGCTTTGTTCACCAAAAAGTTGTGCCTCAACAATGATAGACAAGGATTGGTCGATTAATTCAAATCCTTCAATGAGTGGGCCTGTGGTGATATTAATAAAGGCTGTGTCTTCAAGAAAAGCAGACCAGGAGGCTTGTATTTTTGGACTCATTTGGCTGGGCTTGAGTAGATCAAGGAGTACTTCGCGACGACCAGCACTTTCGACCACAATCAAATAGCGGTGATTGGGCTCTGTCATGTAGTGACATAAATTAGCCAAAGGTTCAGCTGCTTGGCGCTCTACTGGCAGTAAAGGGGCTTTATCTACATGGCAATTAATCACAGCACCTTTTTTCTCGATGGGCGTGTGGTGAAGTCGCAATTGCTGATATTGATTGGCATAGGTCAGCAGTTCAGTTGGGTTTAAAAAACAATGGCATGGACTTAAGATGGGTCTGGAAATGTCAGAACTTCGTTGTTCATAACGGGTATTGAGTTCTTGCCAAAAGTGCTCGGCTTCTGTTTGAATGGCCTCAATGAGGCAGACTGAAGCATTGCTGGGTAGATAATCAAAGAAAGTCGCTGTTTTTTCAAAAAACAAAGGAAGATAGTATTCAATGCCGCTAGGAAATTGTCCCTCACTCACGGATTCATATAGGGGACATCGACTGGGATTGCCTGAAAATTGCTCTCTAAAGGTGCGTCGGAACAAGGCGATACTCTGATCATTTAATGGAAATTCACGGGCCGGTAACACTTGAATTTGATTGATTTTTTCAATGGTTCGCTGCGTGTCTGGATCAAAACGACGCAAACTATCGACCACTTCATCAAATAACTCGATACGAAAAGGGAGCGGGCTTCCCATGGGATAGAGATCAATGATAGCGCCACGCACTGCAAACTCGCCATGTTCTAATACTTTATTAACACAATGATAGCCTGCTTGTTCTAGCTGTTGTCTAAATTGTTCTAAATGAAGGGTTTGACCTTCGGACAACATGAGCCCATGAGCGGTTATAAATTGAGGTGGGCAGAGCCGATGCATTAATGTACTGGCAGCACTAATCACAATGGCATTGGTGGATTGTTGTAAGCGACTGAGGGTGTTTAAGCGCTCAGAAATAATATCCTGGTGAGGAGAAAACCTATCATAGGGAAGGGTTTCCCAGTCGGGAAATAGGAGGATGTCTTGGGGTTCAGATTTAAGAAAAAACTGTAACTCATCCAACAATTCGACTGCCGCTAAATTGTTAGGGGCCACCAAGAGTTTAACGCCAGGGGTTAACTCACAATATTCGGCTAGCGCCAATGGCAAACTACTGCCATATAATTGGCCGAAGGTTTGTTTTGTGGCAATGGTTGAAGTAATCAGCAGCGGTTTTGCCATTGGATCGATCAGGTGGTTTTAGGGTCAAATAGTATACACGCAGTTTTGTTGTAACAATAGGACTTATGTTAAGAAAGAACAATTCCCGCCGTACGCCAGGACTCAATAAGCAAGCACTGAATTTTTTGGGCGGGAACTCTATATTACGAATTGTTAGTCAAGAAATACCCTGTAGCAAATCCTGCCAGTAACCCAAACAAATGCCCTTCCCAGGAAACCCCTTTTTTCCCCGGGAATATACCTAAAAATATCCCTGCAAAATAATAAATACAAATAATGCCAAGCATTATGGCAGCGAGTGTCCCTTGCTGATAAATATTGTAGACCAACAAGGCCCAGTAGCCAGTAATCACCGCACTTGCACCAACATGTATGCCAGGCTTTGCAAAACACCAAATTAAAAAACCGCTGATAAGGGTAATCATCAAGGTCACTTTTAAATAATAATTTAACCCCTGAATCAGTATAAAATCACTTAAGACGACTAAAGGAACAGAATTAAAAAATAGATGATTAAAGTTTGCATGAAGTAATGGGGCGAAGAATATTCCCAATAGACTATAAATTTTCCTAGGGAAGATCCCTAAGATTAAGAGTCGTTTTCCGGTTAACTCACTAATAAAAAAAACAACCCACAGAATGGTTAAAATAATAGCCAAGGTGTTTATATTGAGTTTGGTTTGGTCAATGAAAAGTTGTAGATTGTCATTGAGTTCATTCAGCATTGTATAATATTCCTTATTTTTTGATAACAGTGCTCTTGAAAACACCTTTGGCTAAGCGAATATCAACCACATCCCCTACAGCAACTTCATGGCTATCGAATAAAACCTTCTGATTACAAGTGACAATGGCATAACCTCTATCCAATGTTGCCAGAGGACTCACTGCATGGAGCGTGGCGAGTTGGTTCGTGAAGCGTTGTTTTAGTCGGGACACTTTCAGTGTGCTGTGTTGAATTAAGCTGGTTTCTAGCTGTTGTAGGTGTGTACGTGCTTGTTGCAAGAGGAGGACTGGGTTTTTAGTGTTTAAGCGTGTTGTCGTCAAATGAAGCGCTTGCCTTTTTTTTCCTAATAATTGTTGCATGGCATGTTGTAGATGATTGCTTAAATAATCAAGAGATTGCCAATACGTGCTGATTAAGGGGCGTGGATCCCCTAATTTTTGTGTTTGATGTTGCAGCAATAGATTAAGATGTTGCATACGGCGCATCATCGATCCTTGTATTCGAGTCTCCATGGTTTGAAAAAAAGAGATTAAATCAAGTAAATTAGGGGTGGCTGCAACGGCTGCGGCCGTTGGCGTTGCCGCACGCAAATCAGCAACAAAATCAGCAATGGTGGTGTCTGTTTCATGTCCCACACCGGATATTGTTGGGATTTGGCAACTGGCTATTGCATGCGCCAAACGTTCATCATTAAACGCCCATAAATCTTCCATACTGCCGCCTCCACGTGCCAATATGAGAACATCACAGCGTTTATCTTGTTGGGCAAGATTGAGTGCGTTGATGAGTTGTGGGGCCGCTTGTATGCCTTGGACTTCACTTGCATAGACAATGACGTTTGCAACAGGAAATCGGCGGGCGAGGGTGCTTAGAATATCACGAAGGGCAGCACCTGTGGCTGAGGTAATAATACCAATAGACTGCGGAAAAGGCGGTAGGGTGCGTTTTCTACTCGCATCAAATAAGCCCAAGGCTTTGAGTTTTTCTTTTAATAACTCAAATTTTCTAAATAAATCGCCTTCTCCGGCTTCTTTAAGTTGCTCGACAATGAGTTGATAGTCTCCTCGTGCCTCATACAAGCTTAAATGGCCATTGAGTCGGACTTGTTGTCCATTTTGAAGGCTATTGCTATCAGTGCCTTCATGACGATTTCGAAAATAAACACAACGTATTTGAGCGCTTGCATCTTTTAGGGTGAAATAGAAATGCCCGGAAGCCGGTTTGCTTAAATTTGAAAGCTCTCCCTCAACACTGATAAGACCCATTTCATGCTCAAGCCAGGAGCGAACCTGCCGGTTGAGTTGGCTTACAGTAAGAACCGGTGATTGAGTGATCATAATAGACAACGTATTGGGAGTGAAGCGTATATCTTAGCAAATCTCTACGGTGTGAGACCATTCTTAACTGCTATATTTTGTAGTTGCAACTAGCCTATGAGGACACAGTGATAGCAGGAAAGAACAATGGAAGCGATACAAGTTGGACACCTGAAAGCTGAATTTTCAGAGATATTACACCGTGTTCGAGAAAATGGTGAGATGTTCATTATTGAATATGGTAGACATCATAAAAAGGTCGCCATGTTGATTCCCTACCAAAAATCTTTGGAGGATGCAAACCCACGGGTTTTCGGTATATTGAAAGACCGCGCATCATATACGCTGAATAAAAATTTTGAAATGACAGATGATGAGTTACTTGGAGATGAGTAATTTTCTTATTGATACCCATGTATTGCTGTGGTTGATTTTTTCTCCAGAGAAACTTCCAGCACAAACTATCCAACAGCTTGAAGATTGTAACAATCAGGTTTCAGTAAGCTCAATCAGTTTCTTGGAAATTTCATTAAAATATCGGTTGGGAAAACTAGCGTTATTGGGTGTGCTACCTAATGAATTACCGACACTTGCTACGAAAATGGGTCTTGAGACAGCACAAATCACACCGGATATTTTTGCAAGTTTTTATCAATTGCCTTTGGTTGAAAAACATAATGATCCATTTGATAGGCTCATCATTTGGCAGTGTATATCCCAGAGCATGGTATTCGTCAGCCATGATGCTAAGTTAGAAAATTATGAACGTTTTGGTTTGAAATTTCTTTGATACGCTTACAGCAATTTCCATCCAAAAAGTTCGAGGGGCTCATCATAATGTGCCTAATTTTTGTGTCTTGGTTTCAATATCATAGCTTGTGGTTAAGCTAATCCAATGCTCTGTGACATTAAATTCATCTGGAATTTCAGCGTTTGTAATGGCATAACTGCCGTTAACAAAAATAAAAAAGAGAGCAGGGTGGCAATTATATATTTCATAACAATACTTCCTTAAGTTGGCGTCAATATCATCTTAATGTGCAGAGTATACGAGCGGTTACTTAAGGAAATATTAAGGACGAACTTAGGATCGGGCGCCCGATCCTAACGCCTGATCCTAATCAACATTCCGTTGTTTTTCCCCGGTATATAATTGGCGTGGTCGGCCAATTTTAGATTTACTGGCTGTCATTTCCATCCAATGTGACATCCAGCCAACTGTTCTAGCCAGTGCAAAAATAACAGTGAACATATTTGATGGAATCCCAATGGCACTGAGCGTGATCCCTGAGTAAAAGTCGACATTTGGATATAATTTTTTCTCAATGAAATAATCATCTTCTAAGGCAATACGTTCTAATTCCATGGCCAATTTAAACAAGGGCTCATCCTTCGCACCCATGGTGTTTAAAACTTTGTGGCAGGTATCCCGCATTACTTTTGCACGAGGATCATAACTTTTGTAAACACGATGACCAAAGCCCATTAAGCGGAACGGATCGTCTTTATCTTTGGCACGTTTAATAAAATGGTTGATTTTGCTGACATCACCAATTTCTTTTAGCATATTCAAACACGCTTCGTTGGCTCCTCCATGTGCAGGCCCCCATAGCGCACCAATGCCTGCAGAAATGCATGCAAAGGGATTGGCACCGGTTGATCCCGCGAGCCGTACGGTCGAAGTTGAAGCATTTTGTTCATGATCAGCATGCAAGGTGAAGATGGTATCCATCGCTTTGACAATCACAGGGTTAGGGGTGATGTCTTCAGAGGGAACCCCATACATCATGTGAAGGAAATTTTCAGCATAAGACATTTTATTTTGCGGGTACATATAAGGTAAGCCGATGCAATATTTATAGGTCATGGCGGCAAGGGTTGGCATTTTTGCTATCAGGCGAATGGCTGAGGTGTAGCGATCTTCCTGTTTATTTAAATCCATGGAATCATGATAAAAAGCAGACAACGCACCGACGATGCCCACCATAATCGCCATGGGATGGGCATCACGCCTAAACCCGTTAAGGAATTGATACATTTGTTGGTGAACCATGGTGTGATTATTAATTAAACTAATAAAGTGAGATTTTTCTTTTGGATTAGGTAGTTCACTGTTTAACAATAAATAACAAACATCAAGAAAGTCCTTTTTTTCCGCTAATTGTTCAATTGGATATCCTCTATAGAGTAATATGCCCTTTTCCCCATCAATATAAGTAATTTTAGATTCACAGGCGGCGGTGAACATAAAACCCGGATCATAAGTAAAAACACCCGCCTCACCCAGTCTGTTAATGTCAATGACATCATGACCCAAGCTAGGCGTATAAATAGGTAAATCAATTGGGCTCTGGCCGTCAATGCTCAAATGCGCGAATTTTTTCGTCATGGGGGAAACTCCTAGGTTATAGGGGCGTGGCACTATTTTTAGCAGCGCAACATCTCTTAATGTGCAGAACTATATAAAAATGAACACTCACAGTCAATTTTAGTTGATGCGCAGTATTATAACATGGAATATCTGTACATATACCTCTTCGCTAGGCCTATGCACAATTATCCAGAATAATAACTGATCCCCACTTTAATTGCCTTTTTATTCGCTTAATATCGCGTGAAACGCTATCACACTAAACCATGTCTGCAATAATAAAATAACCGTGATAAGCAAGGCCCCAAAGCTAAACCAACAATAGCTCGTTAAGCCTGCGGCAGGTAATTCCTCTCTAAAAACATTGAGTAAAATTGAACCTGCCAAGAAAGCAAGCATGAAGGCTGCAACCAGAATATTCACCGGATCAAAAATAACTGAAAAAAGCCAGCCTAGTAATAAAGCGCAGATGAGAATAAAACGACCCAGGTGCTTAAATTGTGTTTTATAAAAACGACAGAATTTACGATCAGTTAATACAAAATGCAAAGCCATTGCAAGGGTAAATAATACGGTGGCAGTGAGGCTGCTGAGTGCGCGTAGCGACATGGTGTAGGTGATTAAAAAATTATAAAGACAAAACATGCTCAAATGGAGGCCATATACGTATCCTTCTTGATGGTCTTTGTCTTGATATCGTTCAGCCAGGAGATCAAAGCCATAATAAATAAGAAAACCGAATAAAGCGACCATATAAATGAGCAGTTCAGTAAATGGGGTTAGCCACTGATTGTTTAATAAAAAACGACCAATGGGTTTATTATATTCCACCAAGTCAGGCATCATGTGTAAAAAAACATAGGCAACTGCCACACCGCCAGCGAAGGAAACAAAGGTTCGGCCATTTCCAGGTAAATTATCTGCAAACCAAGGGCTTAAATAATGAAACAAGACTAAAAAAAGAGTTGCTAAAAAAGCAATCCATAAGTGTAATTGGTTTATCCATAACATAGGTGCAAACCCTATTTTCTAAACTAAATGAGTTGTTAGTCTAGAATACTATCTAATAATAGCAAGTGTATTCATTGATAATGACGAGGGCTATCGATTACCTAATGCATCAAAGAATAGTACAACAATCAACCGAGCAATTGGCGAGGTAGAATCCAATACGCCACGGTTAATGGGGTGCTAAAAAGAAAACCCATATAATTCATCCATGATGACGATTCATTTAAAGTGGTGTGTATGCTATTCTATTAAGCTAGTTTTATTTCAATCATTGCATAAGGACCTGTCCTCACCATGGTTTATTCAGCCAAAGAAGTTACACCAGTCAATATCGAAGACGAATTAAAACAATCCTACCTGGATTACGCCATGAGCGTTATTGTTGGTCGTGCATTACCTGACGTGCGCGATGGGTTAAAACCAGTTCATCGGCGCGTTTTATTTGCCATGAGTGAATTGGGTAATGATTGGAATAAACCTTATAAAAAATCAGCGCGCGTGGTTGGGGATGTCATCGGTAAATACCATCCTCATGGAGATACGGCGGTTTACGATACCATTGTTCGCATGGCACAGCATTTTTCGATGCGATATATGTTAGTGGATGGTCAGGGTAACTTTGGTTCCGTGGATGGGGATGCGCCTGCGGCCATGCGTTATACTGAAGTGCGAATGTCAAAACTGGCTCATGCGTTACTGGCTGATCTTGATAAAGAAACAGTTGATTTTAGTCCCAATTATGACGAAACAGAATTTGCCCCTGTTGTTATGCCTTCTCGAATCCCTAATTTGTTGGTGAATGGATCCTCAGGGATTGCCGTGGGTATGGCGACCAATATCCCACCCCACAATATCACGGAAATTATCGATGCGTGCATCGCCTTGGTTGCCAATCCTGAGTTGACTATTGATGAACTCATGGAAATTGTTCCAGGGCCTGACTTTCCAACGGCAGCTATTATTAATGGGAGGGCAGGGATTGTTGAGGCCTATCGCACGGGAAGGGGACGTATTTCAATTCGCGCACGCACGGATATTGAAACAGATGAGCACACGGGCCGACAAGCAATTATTATTCATGAGCTGCCTTATCAGGTGAACAAAGCCCGATTGGTTGAGCGAATTGCAGAGCTTGTGCGCGATAAAAAATTAGAGGGCATTTCTGGTCTTAGAGATGAGTCGGATAAACAAGGCATGCGCGTGGTTATTGAGCTAAAACGCGGTGAAGTGGCTGAGGTGATGATCAATAACCTTTATGCACACACACAGATGCAAAACGTATTTGGCATCAACATGGTAGCCTTGGTGGATGGGCAACCACGCACCTTGAATCTTAAACAAATTTTAGAATACTTTATTAAACATCGTCGTGAAGTCGTGACCCGTCGTTGTATTTTTGAATTGAAAAAAGCGCGTAATCGCGCCCATTTATTAGAGGGCTTAGGGATTGCACTGGCAAACATTGATGAAATGATTGATTTAATTAAGCAATCTTCCACGCCTCAACATGCTAAAGAAGGCTTGTTATCTCGGTCTTGGCAGCCAGGCTTGGTCCTTGGGATGTTAAAAAATACAGGCAGTGGCGCATCAAGACCAGATGATTTAGAACCTGAATTTGGTTTAAGTGATGAGGGATATCGCTTATCTCCTCTGCAAGCGCAGGCTATCCTTGAATTACGACTCCATCGCTTAACCGCATTGGAACAGGACAAAATTTTAAGCGAATTTGAACAATTATTAGATGTTATTAAGGAACTACTCGATATCCTTGGATCACCAGAGCGTTTGATGCAAGTGATAAGAGATGAATTACTTGAAATGAAGGCTCAATTTGGGGATAAGCGACGAACTGAAATCACCGCGTCTCGCGAGGATTTGACCATTGAAGATTTGATTACTGAAGAAGATGTGGTCGTCACTCTGTCCCATCAGGGTTACGTGAAATATCAACCCATTTCAGCTTATCAAGCCCAGCGTCGGGGTGGGAAAGGCAAATCAGCAACCCACGTGAAGGAGGAGGATTTTGTTGAGCGGTTGGTTATTGCAAGCACCCACGATACACTCCTGTGCTTTTCTAATCATGGTAAATTATATTGGTTAAAAGCCTATGAATTGCCTTTAGCAAGCCGCATTTCTCGTGGTAAACCCATCATCAATATTTTACCATTGGCTGAAAATGAATCCATTAATGCAATGTTGCCAGTTCGTGAATATTTAGAAGGACTATTTGTCTTTATGGTAACCAAACGGGGAACCGTTAAGAAAGTATCCCTAACAGCGTTTGGCCGTCCTCGCTCCAACGGTATTATTGCAGTTGATTTAGACGATGATGATCGATTGGTTGGTGTCGCTATTACCGATGGCACCAAAGACATTATGCTATTTTCTGATGCAGGTAAAGTGATTCGTTTTGATGAAACCTTGGTCAGACCCATGGGGAGAACGGCTCGTGGTGTTCGTGGTATTCGTTTAAAAGAAGATCAGTCCGTTATTTCATTGGTTGTAGCCCATCCAGGGGGTACGATCTTAACAGCCACTGAGTTTGGTTATGGCAAGCGTACGGATGTTGATGAGTATCGGGTGACAGGTCGCGGGGGGCAGGGTGTTATTTCTATACAAGTCAGCGAGCGCAATGGAAAGGTGGTCCGTGCAGAACAAGTAACTGAACTTGATCAAGCCATGTTAATCACCGATCAAGGCACCTTGGTTCGATTTAAAGTGGGCGAATTGTCAATTATTGGTCGAAATACCCAAGGGGTCCGATTGATTAATGTATCTCCCGGTGAGCGGGTTGTTGGCATGCAGCGCATTGATGAAATACAAGACGATGATGAACTACCAGAAGGTGAGCTTTTAATCGATGACAACGAGAGCGTATAACTTTGGTGCGGGCCCTGCGATGTTGCCTGAGTCTATTTTACTCGAGGCACAAAAAGAGCTATTAAATTGGCAGGGTTTAGGGATGTCGGTGATGGAAATAGGTCACCGAACGCCACCGTTTCAAGCCTTAATGGAGGATTTGGAAGCGGGATTTCGTTTTCTAATGTCCATACCCAATCATTATCATGTTCTATTCCTAGGCGGTGCTGCGCGGACGCAATTTGCCATGGTGCCCATGAATTTGCTGCGGGACAGTGACAACGCGGGGTATTTGATTTCTGGCATTTGGTCTTCAATGGCTTATGAAGAGGCCCGTAAGTTAAAGCAGGCTTATTCAATCGCCAGTTCAGAAAATAACCAGTTTCGCGCCTCACCCAATCCCCGACATTGGGATCTTCGGGAGGACACGGCGTATGTGTATTATACTCCCAATGAAACAATCAATGGGGTTCGTTTTGAAAAAATGCCCGATGTCGGGTCTATTCCATTGATTGCTGATATGACCTCTTGCCTCTTAAGTGAACCATTTAAGGTGACAGATTTTGGGTTGATATTTGCGGGGGCTCAAAAAAATATTTCAGCAGCGGGCTTAACGATAGTTATCATTCGTGATGATCTATTGGGCCGGGTAGACTATCCACCGATACCCACCATGATGGATTATCAAACCCATGTGACCCATCACTCAATGTATGCCACACCGCCGATGTTTAATTGTTATTTGGCGCTGAAAATGCTGGATTGGGTCAAATCACAAGGCGGGGTTGAGGCGCTTTTCGCTATCAATTGTAAAAAGGCAGATCTATTATATCAATTCATTGATAATTCTGAATTTTATCATTGCAGCGTGGAGCAACATTCTCGCTCCCTCATGAACGTGTGTTTTACCCTCAAGCAAGAGGCCCTTGAGACCACATTTTTAAAAGAAGCAACTCAACGCAGATTGTTCGCCTTAAAAGGCCATCGGAGTGTGGGTGGGCTGCGTGCTAGCTTGTATAATGCAATGCCTATGGCAGGGGTTCAAGCACTGGTTGCCTTTATGCAAGATTTTGCTAAGGAATATCAGTAATGACTGCCTACCATTTGATGAGTAGTCCTGCAGAGGCCTTGCAGGGCGATATCGTGGTTCCAGGCGATAAATCTATTTCTCACCGGTCTATTATGCTCGGAGCTATTGCAAACGGCGTGACGACCGTGACGGGTTTTTTAGATGGCGAAGATTGCATGGCTACTTTGCGTGCATTTCAATCGATGGGTGTTCTCATTGAAGGACCCTCCTCAGGGCGCATTGTGATTCATGGCGCAGGGAAATACGGCTTAAAAAAACCAGAACAAAGCATCTTTTGTGGTAATTCAGGCACGACCTTGCGCCTTATGGCAGGTTTATTGGCAGGTCAATCCTTTGATAGCACGCTCACGGGCGATGAAAGTCTTTTAAAACGGCCGATGGAGCGAATTAGCCGGCCTTTGCAGCAAATGGGTGCATTTATCACAACAGCTCAGGGTTGCCCACCGTTGCACATTAAGGGTGGGCAAATCTTACATGGGATTACTTATGAGATGCCCTTGGCTAGCGCACAAGTTAAATCTTGCCTATTATTGGCAGGACTTTATGCCAAAGGAGAAACACGGATCATTGAGCAGGGCTTCTCACGTGATCACACCGAGCGCTTATTGAGAACATTTTCTTATCCGCTTCAACAATCTGGGCATACCATCGTCCTTAACGGTTCGAGTGAATGCCAAGGGACTGAAGTGATGGTTCCAGGAGATTTATCCTCAGCGGCTTTTTTTATTGTGGCCGCAACCTTGGTTAAAGGATCAAATTTATTGATTAGGAATGTGGGCATTAATCCGACTCGCACCGGTATTTTAGAGATTTTAAAGCGCATGGGCGCTGATATAAAAATAACCCATCAACGTTTATATGGTGAAGAATGGGTTGGCGATATACAAGTCAAACACGCTGAATTAAAAGGGATAGATATCCCTCTGGACCTAGTGCCTTTATCAATCGATGAATTTCCTGTGATATTGATTGCAGCCAGTTGTGCCAAAGGAAAAACCTACCTACAGGGAGCGAAAGAATTGCGATGTAAAGAAAGTGACCGGATTGGAGCGATGGCGGAGGGATTGCAGCGCTTAGGGATTGATGTGACAGTCCTTGAGGATGGTCTTCTGATGGAGGGTGGGGTACTACAAGGCGGAGTGATTGATTCCCGACAAGATCATCGTATCGCCATGGCATTTGCCGTTGCAGGGAGTGTTGCAATATCACCAGTAACAATTAGGGACTGTGCGAATATTGTCACCTCTTTTCCAACGTTTGTAACAACAGCTCATCAAGTGAGGCTTCAAATACAGGAAATTCATGATGCAAAATAAAAACAATGTGCCAGTGATTACGATCGATGGCCCAAGTGGAACAGGGAAGGGCACGCTTTGTCATATGTTAGCGGCAAAATTGGGTTGGCATTTTTTAGACAGTGGGGCTTTATATAGAGTGCTGGCTTTTGCGGCGACAAAACGCGCAATTGACTTCAGTGAAATCGAGGTCCTGGCCTCACTAGCACAGATCCTTGATTTACGCTTTGAGGTTGATCTAGCACAAAACAGCGTGGTTATTTTAGATGGAAAAAATATAAGTGCTGACATTCGTACCGAACAAAGTGGTCAAAATGCATCAAAAATTGCAGTGATACCAGAAGTTAGGCGGGCATTACTTGCGCGACAGCGGGCTTTTGCTATCTCTCCAGGGTTGGTAACCGATGGCCGAGACATGGGTACGGTTATCTTTCCAGATGCAATTTTAAAGATCTATTTGTATGCTAGTGTGGAAGAAAGAGCAGCTAGACGCTATTTACAGTTGAAACAAAGTGGAAATGATGTTAGCCTCGCCCAGGTTGTTGATGAATTGGTTAAACGGGATTCAAGGGATACCGAGCGATCCTATTCACCATTAAAGCCTGCAAAGGATGCAGTGCAGATTGATACAACAGGTTTGACAATTGATCAGGTTTTTAACAGGGTATTGCAATTAACTGATAAAGCTTTGATTAATCGATGATCATGGGGGGAGGTTGCGCGGAGCGTGCACTTCTAATTATTGACTAAAGAGTTTAATAACATGTCTGAAAGTTTTAAAGAACTATTTGAGAAAAGTATTATCGGTGCACAATTTTATCCTGGTGCTATTATATCTGCCAAAGTGATAGAAATCGATGATGATTACGTGACCTTAAATGCCGGATTAAAATCCGAAGGCATTGTCGCAATAGAAGAATTCCATGATAAAAATGGCGAATTGGAAATCAATGTAGGCGATATTGTAGAAGTCGCATTGGACTCCGTTGAAGATGGCCATGGTGAGACACTGCTCTCAAGAGAAAAAGCCAAACGTCAAGAAGCTTGGCGTAAACTATCTAAATCTCATGAAAACAATGAAACCGTTATCGGATTAATTTCTGGTAAAGTCAAAGGCGGGTTTACCGTAGAAATTGGCACTATTCGTGCATTTTTACCCGGTTCGTTGGTTGATGTTCGACCTGTACGGGATCCATCCTATCTTGAAGGCAAAGAACTTGAATTTAAAGTTATCAAAATGGATCTTAAGCGCAACAATATTGTTGTTTCACGTCGTGCTGTGGTTGAAGAGGAAAGTAGTGCTGACAGACAAGTATTGCTTGATTCACTGCATGATGGCCAAGAATTAGCGGGTGTCGTCAAGAACCTCACCGATTATGGTGCGTTCATTGATTTGGGCGGCATTGATGGTCTATTGCATATTACAGATATATCATGGAAACGTGTTAAGCATCCCAGTGAGTTATTAACCGTAGGCCAAGACGTTAAAGTTAAAGTATTAAGCTTCGATAGCGAACGCAATCGTGTCTCTTTGGGCATGAAGCAGTTGGGTAACGATCCTTGGGTCGATCTGGTTGAGCGTTATCCTGTCGGCAAGCGAATGGAAGGCAAAGTAACCAATATTACTGATTATGGTTGTTTTGTTGAAATTGAAGAAGGGGTTGAGGGCTTGGTTCATATGTCTGAAATGGATTGGACCAATAAAAATGTACACCCAAGCAAAGTTGTCACCATGGGTGATGTTGTGGGTGTGATGGTCCTTGAAATTGATGAAGATCGCCGTCGTATTTCCTTGGGCATGAAGCAATGCGTGGGCAATCCATGGCAGAATTTCTCACAAGGTCATAGCAAAGGTCAAAAAGTTAGTGGTAAAATTCGCTCCATTACAGACTTTGGTATCTTTATCGGCTTAGATGGTGAGATTGATGGCTTGGTTCATTTATCTGATATTTCTTGGACTGTGCCCGGTGAAGAAGCCGTCAAGCAATTCAAAAAAGGTCAAGAACTGGAAGCGATTATTCTTGCAATCGATGCAGAGCGTGAACGCATTTCCTTGGGATTGAAGCAATTAGAGGGTGACAATTTTACAAGTTACGCTGATGAGCACACCAAGGGTGCCGTTGTGAAAGGAAAAGTAACCACTGTTGATGCCAAGACTGTAACGGTTGAGCTAGCGGAAGACGTTTTCGGAACAATTCGTGCAAATGATTTGTCAGATGACAAAGTGGCTGATGCAAGCACTATCGTTAAAGAAGGCGATGAAATTGAAGCGAAAATCATTAATATTGATAGAAAAAATCGCACAGTTTCACTGTCTGTAAAAGCAAAAGATGCACAAGAACAAGCAGATGCTATCAAAAAATACTCGCGCAGTGGTGAAGCAACAGCCACGCTAGGTGATTTATTGAAGGAAAAAATGGCAAATAAAGACAGCGAATAATCAGACGGCGTGTGGTACAAGACCGTGGTTTTGTACCGAACGCAGTCTGTCGTTGATCCGACATTCCGCACCACAGGATAATGTCGGGTTGATCGCAGATTAAAGCCAGATATTCTCTTTAAAAAAGCGTAGACAACTACGCTTTTTTTATGGGATTGTAGTCGTGACTGCCATGTATCCGACATTCCGCACCACAGTATTTTTTAGATAAAACTTGAGTAAATTTAAATTTTAAAGCGCAGTTTACACGCACGTAAATGAGTATTTAAAATTCAAATTTACTCAAGTTTTAGCAAAAAAGACGCCGGTGCGGAATGTCGGATGTATGCTGCGCGCAGTATAGAACCTCCTAACATGCTCCCTATTAAAAATAAGGATTTTACAAATGCGGATATTTATTCTTATCTTTTATATTTTACTTATTGTAGTGGGGGTTAGTTTTGCTGCATTGAATGCGACCTCAGTTCAAGTTAACTTTTATTTTACTACCCTTAAAACACCGATTTCAGTATTAATGACCATCATGTTGGGTATCGGGATGGTGGTCGGGTTTGTTTTATTTTTAGCGAGCTATTGGCGCTTAAAAGCAGAACATCGTAAAATAAAAAATCAGTTGCGGCTGACTGAAAAAGAAATTAAAAATTTACGCGCTATCCCCTTAAACGATCAACATTGAGCTTTTATTTTTGTTGGAGAGTATAAATGATTCATTTATGGCCCTTGTTATTGCCTGCTGCGGCCTGGTCTGGCTGGTGGGTTGCCAGCCGTAGTGATTCAGGCCAAGAAAAAAACAAGGGTCATCACTTTTCTCGTGAATATGTTGTGGGGTTAAATTACTTATTAAATGAACAACCTGATAAAGCAGTAGATGTTTTTATTAAATTACTAGAAGTTGATAGTGACACGGTTGAAACACACTTGGCATTGGGGGCTTTGTTTAGACGACGAGGTGAGGTCGATAGGGCCATTCGAATTCACCAAAATTTAATTGCAAGACCGCAATTAACCTTATCTCAGCGTAAAGAAGCATTGATGGCTTTAGGCCAAGATTATATGAGCGCTGGTGTTTTTGATAGAGCAGAACGTATTTTCACTGAGGTTGTAGAGCTCGGTGGCACCATTGAAATCAGTAGCCTTCGTGGTTTATTAGCGATTTACCAACAAGAGAAAGCCTGGGAAAAAGCCTTGGATGTCATCCAACAATTAGAGGCATCAACAGGCAGTTGCATGCAGTCACAAGCGGCTCACTATCATTGTGAAATAGCAACCCATGCCTTAAAAACAAACGCTTATGATAAAGCCTATGCGTCGATTAAGCAGGCGTTATCAGTTGACAAACAATCCGTTCGTGCGAGTTTGATGTTGGCTAACCTTGAAATAAAAAATGGTCGCTTCAAACAAGCCATTCGTGCCTTAAAAAATGTACCAGAACAAGATGCTGAGTTTTTAACAGAGATCATTGAACCATTGGTTCATTGCCATCGTGAATTAGAGGCCATGGATGAATGTGTGGATTATTTGGAACAAACACTGAATGAATATCCCCGTGCTTCCGTTATTTTTGTGGTGGGCGATTATTTGCGAAATGAAAAAAGCGTGGATATTGCAATTGATTTTATTTCAGGGCATTTAAGTCGACATCCCTCGATACGAGGATTAAATCGTCTTATTTATTGGCATTTGGAATCATCTCATGGGAAAGTACGTGATAAATTACAAATGTTGTATGATATTACCAGTAAATTTTTAGAGAATAAGCCCATTTATCGTTGTGAGCACTGCGGTTATGCAGGAAAACTATTACATTGGCATTGTCCCAGCTGTAAACAATGGAGCCGGATGAAACCAATCCATGGACTCGAGGGTGATTAGTTCGCACGCCAGTGACCGTCGTGTGGATAACAAAAATACACACTATTTGATAACCAATCATCCGCGGCTCCCCGCCTTCATGGGAATAGGCTCTTATGGGCAACTGTTCTCCCTGTGGGCTACCCTGTGAGGGGAGAGGGGAATAAGGATAACATGGTGATGAAACTCATTGTAGCACTTGATTTTAATAACCAATCTGACGCATTGTCATTGGTGAACGAATTAGATCCAAGCCAATGTGCCTTGAAGGTGGGAAGTGAAATGTTCACTTTGTTTGGACAGGATTTCGTTCGAACGTTGGTTTCCCTTAAGTTTAAGGTTTTTCTAGATCTTAAATTTCATGATATTCCCAATACAGTCGCCCATGCTTGTCAAGCTGCCGCCGAACTGGGTGTGTGGATGATAAATATACATGCCTCAGGCGGCTTAAGGATGATGGAGGCAGCAAGGCATTCACTTGAGTCATTTGGTCCAACTCGGCCTCTTTTAATCGCTGTAACGGTGCTAACAAGCATGAATGCGGCTGATCTCCTGTTAACTGGAATCCATGAGCCTCTAGAGGCACGGGTATGTACACTAGCGCGTTTGGCGCATGCAGCACATCTTGATGGGGTAGTGAGCGCCGCACAGGAAGTGTCGGCTATTAAAGCGACTTGTGGCGCTAAATTTCTTACTATTACCCCAGGTATTCGTCTTGCATCTGATTCTAAAGATGATCAATCACGTATTACAACGCCTGCAGATGCAATTAAACTAGGCAGTGATTATATCGTCGTTGGAAGACCCATAACGCAGTCCAGTCGACCCCTGCAAGTGGTTTCCGAGATACTTTTGTCGATGAAGCACTAACCCATGTCAGCCTCTCTCATTATTTCACCCGATTTATCCGCGCCGAGTGTCTCAGCAAGCGGGGCATTGAAATCTCAGCTCCAAAACAGTCACGGCTTGAATAAATCGGGTGAGGTGATGACGAAGTCTCTTATGGCAGACCCTTTACGTCAATATTATCTACAAGAGATGGGCATTGAACCCATGATGTTAAGACAAGTCAACTTGAAAAAAAACAAGTTGGCCTCACTGGGTGTTATTGTATCGCACTGTACACATTGTCCTCTTCATCTAAACCGCCAGCAAACTGTTTTTTCTCGTGGGAGTGCTGATGCAAAATTGATGATTATTGGGGATGCACCTGGGATTGATCCTGCGTTACAAGGTTTACCTTTCATGGGAAAAGCGGGTGCGCTGTTAGCCCAAATGCTCTCTACCATTGATTGTTCAGGGGATGAAGTTTATATGACGAATATCGTCAAATGTAAGCCCATACAGCAACTTAACCCGCACGATGAACCTGTCCATCAATGTGCTGACTATCTGAGTCAACAGATAGCCCTCGTTGCTCCTCAATTGATTTTAGCCCTGGGAGCGTTGGCAGGACAATCTCTATTAAATTCAACAGAGCCCCTATCGACCTTGCGCAATAAAATACACGATTGTCAGGGGATCCCCTTGCTAGTTAGTCATCATCCTGATGAGCTATTGCTTTATCCTTTAAAGAAGAGAGATGCTTTTAGAGATTTATTGATGGTCAAGCAATGCTTGATAGATGGGGTATAATTGAACAAGGCACCTCAAGGACTTTCACTTATCGAGCTATTATTGACCTTATCTTTGCTCGCGATGGTCCTTTTTTTTAGCGTACCATTTGCTCAATCATTTTACAAAAAAAACCAACTGCAGCAGGTGGCTGATGAAATAAAAACAGCGATTCATACGGCTAAAATGCAAGCCTTGCTGAGACATGATAAACTTGTACTGTCGCCCTTAACAGGCTTTACTGATTGGTCGAAAGGGATGCTCCTTTTTGTTGATAATGCCAAACATCATTATTCTCAAAAGGACAAGCTCCTTCATGAATGGCATTGGACACCGAAAGGAATACAGGTGTCATGGCATGGTTTTCAATCGAAGGATTATTTATTGTTCGCAACCGATCTAAGTTGCAGTACTACAAATGGTTATTTTATGATTAAAAACAACTTACAGCAGGTGAAATTAGTCATCAATCGCGTGGGTCGGGTGAAACAGGACGCCTTATGAAAACGATACCTCCTGCTTTATTATCCTGGCTTACTTATCAATCGTCATTAACAGAACGCCTTAAAGCAATAGCCGGTGATGCGAGGCTTGATATTTTAGGACAACGATGGGAATCCCCCGATGTGTTTGATGAGCAGGTTTTACAACTAGACAGTCATCGTGTTTTACATCGTGAAATATTGACGTGGGCATGGGATGAGCCTTATTGGTATGCCAGAACCATTATTCCCTCTACTACCTATGATGTTGATCCATTATTTTTTGGTCGATTAAAAACTGAGTCACTAGGGCATCTGATCTTTAACGAAAATAGGATAAAACGCGATGATCTAGAACACTATACTATTGATAAAGAGGCGATTGAATATCAGTGGTTAACGCCCGTAATGTATGCTCAAACTGAAACATTATGGGTTCGAAAGTCACAATTTAGGCTTGATTCAGTTCCTTTTTTTCTTATTGAAATTTTACTGCCTGCACTCATGAGGGCTATCACATGAAATGGCGAGCGTATTTAAGACTGATGCGTTTTTCAAAACCATCAGGCATTTTATTATTGTGGATCCCTACAGCGTGGGCACTCTGGATTACCAATCAGGGACCGCCTTCCTTGAAGTTACTGCTCTATTTTTTATTAGGCACCATTTTAATGCGATCAGCCGGTTGTATCATGAATGACATCGCTGATAGGCGCATTGATATCCATGTTAAGCGCACTTGTAAACGTCCTTTGACGACAGGTGAATTGGGTTTATTTGAGGCTTTGCTATTGCTGGGCGCTTTATTACTAGGGGCTTTATATATTGTATTGCAATTACCGGTGATTTGTTTTTACTATGCATGCGTAGCACTCCTGATAACTTTTATCTATCCATTTTGTAAACGCTTTATTCAGGCGCCACAACTGGTATTAGGACTGGCCTTTTCAATGGGGATCCCAATGGCCTACGCAGCCTCTGGGGTTCCAATCGATACCACCATGATTTTATTATTTGTACTCAATTTTGCATGGATAGTTGCCTACGACACCCTCTATGCAATGGCAGACAGGGAAGATGATTTGCGCATTGGTGTGAAATCCACAGCCGTTCTTTTTGCACAAAATGATCGTCTTTTTATTTTATCCTTACAAGTATTTTTCCATTTGCTTTGGCTCTATTTGGCTTACAGAATTCATGTGGCCTATCTATTTTATGTCTGCTGGGTTTGCGCGATAGTTATATTATATTATCAACAAAAGCTCATTTTACAAAGAAATGCAGCCGCTTATCTGAAAGGTTTTTCCATGAATGTAGGATATGGACTCATGATGTGGTGTGCGCTGGCTTAGATATATACCGCGCGCAGTATAAAAGAAATGACATGGTAAATTTTGTACAGTCAATTTGGAGTCGATTCTGCAAACTCCCCTAAACGCAATCTAAGCGCGAAGCCCCAGAGATATTTTTCGCTTCAGTCGTGTCTCGATTCACTGTTTTCAAACAAAACACACCCAAAGTGCTTACGCTCACTTTGGCAATAGAGGGTTCCCAGCGATGAGCAATGGATCGGATGGTTCTATAGCTAAATGATGTTGATTGTGCCGATTCATCGATGGCTTCGCGTTTTAAAAAATAGATGGTGTCTGTTAATTCTGGATTATTAGTTAGACTTCTGATGATACTGAACACCTTCTTCATCCCCACTATAGGGGTCTCATTTAGTAATTTTTCTAGGAGGGGGATGCGATCGCTTATTACTTTACCTGATTCATCGATAAAAGCACCTAATAAAAACATAGTAAGGAATGCAGGGCCTGTTATTTCTGCTGTAAATTCGGTTGATTCGGGCGAAAAGTGATTTAAAAAGTACCTTAGGCACTTCAAATAGAGATCTCGAGACAGTGGAAGTAGCATGCTTAATAATTCATTATTGATAAGATAGCGGATTGTTTTATCTGTTCGGACATGAAAGTGATCAAAAATATAATGGATCATTTTTTTTATGATTTCTTGATCCATCAGATAGCGGAGTGTTGTTTCTATATTGTCTGGATTAATCAGCCCTTCAGATAAATTAATGCGGGTTGCAGGTTCGATATAATCTTTTAAAAACTCTTTTAAAATGTGTCCTAAATGGATGTCTGGATCGCCAAAATATTTGATGATATTTCTTAAAAAATAGCCGCCTTTCTCAAAATAAAGGGCTTTGTTTTCATCGCCCATTCTGAATAATTGATTCAGGTAGATATCAGGATCGCCAAGGTATTTGATGGTATTTATCAACAAATAATGGACTCTCTCCAAATAAAGCGCCTTGTTCTCATCTCCCATCATGGTGATATAATTTTTCAACACATTCAAAACAAGCTTTTCACAACATATTCCGCGTGCAACCTCTGGATCCATATAGGCTCTACCCAACAACATAGGAGACAAGTGCCAATTGACAGCACATGTTGATAGTGTAAATTTTATTGTATCGTCTATTTGTTGTTTAAGTGTTCGTGGTATTAATGAAAAACTGATATCGACATCTAATGTTTGGGCTGGTCCGTCATCGAGGATTGTGAGGGCTAATGTGCTTGAAACGACATTGCCTACCATTTTATCGTTCATCATCCTGATTGCAGCGCGCGTTTTACCTGAGCTTTGAAGAGAAATGAGCAATTCATCAAGTGTTGCAATTACCTCCTCTTTAGTCACTATACAATTTGGAATAACTGATAGATCCCAATCTCTTTCATTTTTTCCCGGTTTTAAAAAATGACTACCTTTAAGTAAAACCAAATCAGTGGCTTTAAAATGACAAACAATGGCTTGTAGCACATTTAAAACCCGCAGGTTCAGATAAAGATCCGGATTTTTATAGTAACAGCCACTCAATATGATGAGCGCAGATGAGATTATCTCATAGGCATCCATCACAGATTTTTTCTCCTCGTCATGTATTGTTGTTAATAGCGGTGTAAAATATTTTGTGAACTCACACTGTAAATCCCAGCATAAGGTGGCAAGCAATCCATTCCATAATGCTTCAAGTTTTATATTGGCGTAAGCCTTGTTATCTAAGTAATTGAGGCGTGGCGATGCATCTGCTGAGACAGCGGGCATATTCATGCTGGCAATAGATTCTGTCACTTGCATTAGCGCGTTTTGCCAACTGACAGGAAGGTTTTCAATACACATCAGGTTATTTATCATTACCATTATCTCATGGACAGATTTTTTGATGCGGCCTTCATTATATAAAGCCGCCAGAAACATTTCCACGTTTCTGGGCGGCGGTGTTAACAGGCTATTGTCCTGTGCGGTTTCTGAGTGTATTGGACTGGTCATGGTCTCGTCGATTTTTATTTCTACAACGGCTTTGTCACTAACTGCTGCAGGGCTTATTTTCGATTGAGGAGTGGAGGAGGCTGTGGGTTTGTCTAAACCGGGGTTTGTGACAGAAACCGCTGCATCCTGTCGTTTTAATTTTTTCTTTTTAGAGTTGGTTTTTTTCTCCACAGCTGATGACGAGGAATTTTCCATGTCCAAGATATCCTCTTCGAATGTCGCAATGATGTCATCGTCACTTAAATAGGGCAAATTATCAAAAATAAACGGCCTTCCTTTCTCAAACTCTAAGAGTGCTTTTATCCATGCGTTAAAAAATTTAGAAATTAAGGGAGAATGCAACGTTTCGTTCAATAAAAAAGTTAAGCGCTCTTTTGTAGGCGATGCCATTGGATTTGATAGGGATTGTTTTATCATATCAGTCACAACGTGCCGCCATGCATTTTGTTCTGAAATGACACAAAAAGACTTGAAGTCTCGAAAAACCAATACAAGCATTGCAACCAATAATTGCGCAGTCGATTCAGGTCTACTCGTGATATCATAGGGCGCCATTGCAGATCCTGAATCGGGGTGAGGCCTAATGGTCAGCATATGAAGTATTGATCCTAATTGGACCAAATAATCACTATTGAAAAAAGCCTGTTCCAATGTCAATTGCTTTGTTTTTTTATTTTTGGGTTGTATTGAAAAAAGAAACTCACTAAAAAAATGATGCATTGGATCAGACAATGAAATCACCGTTAATAGGGTGCTAAGCTCGGTCTCAGAACAGATGAGTAATGTTTCCAAAACATTATCAAATGAATCAGGATTTTGAATAATCGTTGTTAAATTGCCAACAAATTTTGATTGATTAAAGGGTCGTGACATTTTAGTATGTTTTTGGGTGTATTCGGCTTGTAACGTGCCCATTAATTCACATGAACGTGATATTTCTAAGTAAGTATAGTGTGAAGGCCTAAGGGCTACTGCAGCGCCTTGGGTTAAGCTTGCTATCTCTATGCGTCTGGCTTCATTTTTTGCAATTAATTTTTCATGCGCTTGAAGAATTTGCTTGATTTTTAAGTGATATCGCTCTGGAATGAAGTGATAGGCATTTGATGCTTCAAGCATCTTAATCGTACATTGACTGATTGGTGTGAGGTCACTCCTTTTAAAGATACTATGAAACAGAGTAAATGCCATTTTTTGCCAAGATGATTGTTCTTCTATAATGTTTGATGTTTGAAAATCGCGCAGAACCACCATCAAAAACACCACAAATAGTTTCGCCGCGGCCTCTGTTATTGCTTCACTGCTATTGTCTGCAGTGATACTAAAAATCACTGGATAATCGCCACTTAGCACAAGCTTTAGTGCTTGGGATAATTGAGAGAATACAGTGATATTGCTTGAAAGGGTCATTTTACTGCGGCTTTTAGGTTGAACCTTCAGCAGTATGTCATTAAAAAAAGGTGACAATAAGGTGGACCGGGTTAATGCAATTAATATCCCGCTGACAGCCGATTCTTTACAAGCATGTAAATTTGTAATCAGTGATAAGAAGCTAATGTTTGAATTAGAATCCCCTTTGCAAGCGCTTAATGAAGACGATTCAATGGCATTAATTAAGATATCAATAGAGCGTTGAATATTCCCAGTTAGTTTTGCATCATTTAATCCGGGCTTACATTGGCCTATCAATGATATCATCCGCTCCCCGTGCGCTGAAATTTTCTTATGACTGCCAATTACACTGCGATCAATGACCTTCTTAAACAGTTTGTGGAATTTATCAAAAAATTCAGCGGGCATCTCCTTGGGTGATTCTAACACCAGGCGCCACCAATGCCGTTCTATCTCATCTTCAGAGGTTGGTATTTCTTTTTTCATTGCATCATTAACCAGCAGGTTTGTAAGACCCAAGTGCTTGAGACACTGATTAAACAACGATTCTTTTGTTTTTGTTTTGACCATTGATAAGCAAAAAGCAAATGCCACATCGAAATAACCATTTTTCATAATAACGCTGGCAAATCGATTAATCAGTGGTGTTGAAATATAACATTGTTTTTGTCTAACATCCTCACTCAAAAATTCATCCATTAAACAACGCCGCACAAGTGTTTTGTTGGGATGTCTATCATATAAGTCAATCATCAATTCAATGAGATGATCCTGTTTCTCTTCGTAAGGAATTGGTTTTAACGCACTGAATAAACGAGATAGTAGCGCTAATTTTTTCTCATGATTGAACTCAGAAGCGATGATTAAATCAATTAGGTAATAGACGTTTGCTGGTTCCTCATGACAAAAATGCACAAATGGTTGCATGGAATTAGCCGCCAAGTTTAAAAAAATGGTTTCTGCACGCACATCAAATTGACTAACTTGAGACAAAAATTGAAAGCTTCTATCGATATATATACAGCCCATTATCGGGCTGTTATCAGCGCCACATTTCTTTATGGCTTGCGCTAATGGCAACATCAATATTGGGGTTGTTAAGAGTTGAATTTCTTTTTTTTCAGCAGTTTCATCCGCACTTGACCAGATTTGATGAAATCGCAATATTGTGGCTAAATTAGAAAACAAACCCTTTATTTTTAAAGCAGGCAGTTTGAAGAAAAAGTTACAAATATCTTGAACATATTCTATTCTTACCATTGTCTTGTCATCAGGAATACGCTTAATTTTGAGATAATTTAACAGACTACCCAATGCAAAATGGATAAAAAGGGTGTGCATGTAATCCTGGTATAATCTTGGAGACGCCCCCATGTGAGTGCTGAAATATTGCGCAAGTTGATCGTCGATCTTAGCGGCTTTTCTTTGTAATGATTCATTGTCCGCTAAATCTAGCGTTTTCTTATCAACAGGTAATTTAAGCGCCGCAACCCAGCGCAGTTGTTTCATCAATATAAAAGGCAACTCTGCTGACATGCGGAGGATGACTTCAGTTGATGCCCCTTCTAATATGCGGCAAATAATGCATAAATTCGGTAAAAAAACGGCACTGTCATCGACGTTTTCAAATAACTCCTCAATCTTTCTAGCAACATCAATCAAAGGCGCGGTCTGAAAATCGGGCTTGCTGTAGTGGGCTCTGAACTGTGATGAATACGCTACGCCCTTAGGATCGGTTAACATTAGCTCAAATAGCTCAAGAAAGTTAGTTACAGGCATATCAGCAGCACCCACAAAAGTTAAATAATTGAATGGTCATTATTTGCGGTACTGTACCACAATTGTTCAGTGTATGGAATATAACGGCAATTATCACTCACGGTTGACCCATCAAAACTCGGAAACGTAGGCTGGGCCTTGGCCCAGGAATCAGCAAATGTTTTGCCAGGGCCGCAACCGACAAAGGTTGAAGAGCATTGGGGAGACAGCCCTGAATTATCATTAAAACTCATAAAGGCAGGCGGGATCCTGTGTTATAATCCATTGAAATGAGGATATGGTTTATGTCTCTCAACCCATGATTTTAGATTAGGAAGGTAATGACGTATGAAAGGCAATAATGAGGGTATAACTTCAAATCACCTTATCCGGCTAATCAAAACACAGTAATGGAGCGCCTTAACCAAGGTATTCGTTTATTTTATGCTGAGCTGGGTGTGCTTAAAGACACGGTTTCATCTCAAACCCGTTTAAAGGACACGATGATTATCACTCTAGATAATTTTCAAGAACATGATTTTTCATGTGTTCATATCCAATCACTCAATGTACTATACTGCGCGCGGGCACAATCTTAAGTTTTGTAAACTCTAAAAAATGCTCAGATTAGCAGTGCTAGTCTTTCTGCAAGGCCGCTATCACTGCACCTAAAAATCGTGTCGCTTCACCACCAGTCACGGCTCTGTGATCAAAGCTTAATGATAAAGGTAATAATCGATGAATTTCGACATGTCCATGATGACTAACAACGCCTTCATAGAGTCGGCCGACCGCCAAGATAGCTACCATGGGGGGAACAATGATAGGGCTTGCGAAGCGGCCTGCGAATTTTCCAAAATTAGAGAGTGTGAAGGTTGCCCCTTTTAATTGATCGGCTGGTAGGGCACGTTCATGTACTGCCGTTTTATAATGGTTAATAAGGTTTCTTAACGCATCATCAGTATGTTGTGCTACATCATGAATCACAGGGACGAATAAACCCTCATCGCTATCCATTGCCAACCCTAAGTGAAGCTTATCAAAACATTTTCGCGCTTTGTGGGCTGTATCAAACCATGCATTCAGTGAAGGCTCGACTGAAACAGCGTAATGGATGGCTTGAATTAGGCGCACACTGATGTCTGTTTTATCCTTCCAATGGGCAATATCGGCTTCATCAAAAATACTCACTGGCACAACCTCTTGATGCGACTGGACCATGCTCGCTAACATGGCGCGTCGCACGCCTCGTAAAGGTTCAAAACCTTCAGGCAAGGTTGCATTTTTATCAGCCGCTTGTTGGACATCTTCACGC